>CAZPCF010000126.1:0-5929 GCA_964585045.1 uncultured bacterium | reverse complement strand
GCAAAGAGATCAACGACCCTCGTTTCGGCCGTATTGCTGCGCAAACCGCCAAACAGGTCATTATTCAAAAGATCCGTGAAGCCGAGCGCGAATCCATTTTTAACGAATATAGCCACAAGCAGGGTGACATCGTTTCCGGCAGTGTTCATCGTATCGAATCCAAGGCCATCATTGTGGATTTCGGAAAGACGGAAGGTATTTTGCCAGCGCGCGAGCAATCGCCGCTCGACAGTTTCCGCCAGGGGAACGTGGTGCGCGCGTACGTGATGGAGGTCAAAAAGACATCCAAAGGGCCTGAGGTCATTTTATCAAGGACCCATCCGGACCTTGTGACGCAATTCTTTGAAATGGAAGTGCCTGAGATCCACGACGGGCTCGTGAAGGTCAAGGCCGTGGCGCGTGAGGCCGGGTCCCGCACCAAGATCGCCGTGACTTCGACGGATGAAAAGATCGACTGTGTGGGCTCATGCGTCGGTGTCCGCGGGCAGCGCGTCAAAAGCATTGTGCGCGAGCTCGGGGGTGAGAAGATCGATATTATCCGCTACAGTGACGACGTAGAAACCTACATCAAGAATGCTATGGCCCCGGCCGAGCTTAAAAAGATCACGCTCAATCCCGAGCGGCAAAGCGCCGAGATCCTTGTCGAGGACGATCAATTGTCACTTGCGATCGGGAAAAAGGGGCAGAACGTGCGCCTTGCGTCAAAATTGATCGGCTGGGAACTCGACGTGCGCAGCGCCACGCAAAAGATCCCTCTCAGCTCCCTGGACGGTGTCGGAGAAAAGACCGAGGAGATCCTTAAAGAAGCGGGGATCCAGGGGCTCAGGGAGCTTCTCAAAAAAACAGCCGAAGAACTTTCCGAGATCCCGGGTATCGGTCCCAAGACGGCCGAAAAGATCCTCGCGTCGGCCAAAGAAGTTACGGCAAGAAAAAGCCTGCCGGGTAAAGTTAGCGAGAAAATGGTTCCCGCGGAGGCGCTCGCAGCGGATGCCGTGGAGGAAGAAACGGAAGAAAAAGCTCCTGAGACGGAAGAGGGGCGGGAAGGGGCGGGTGCGTAACATGGCCGAAAAAAAAGAAAAAAACAAAGAGAAAAAAGCAACGGCCAAAAAGGCCCCCAAAGTCCCCGCCGGGAAAAAAGAAGCACACAAAAAAATCGTTACAAAAGCCGCCGAAAAAAAAGCAGTCAAAGAAAAAAAACCGGCTGTTAAAGCCCCGGCCAAAACAAAAGCCCCCGCGAAGGTCAAGCCTCATGAGAAACAGGCCATTGCGGAAGTAAAACCTGTCGCCGAAGTGAAAGCGCCGGCGCCGAAACCGGCAGTAACGGTCGCTTTGAAAGTTGTTCCTGCCGCGCCCGTTAAAAAAGAAACACCCCCTGCCGTTCCAATTATTGAAAAAAAGCCCGAGCCCAAGCCCGTTGAGCGTAAAGTCCCGGAAGCCCCGAAGCCTCAAGCAGCCCCCGTCGCGGAAGCGCCCAAAGCAAAGGTGGAGGTTCCGGTGCCGAAAGCGCCTCAACCTGTTGTTCCGCCTCCTCCCGTGAAGCCCGTAGTTGAGATCCGCTTTCCGATTACCGTTGGGGATCTGGCGCAAAAGATGAGCCGGAGGATCCCGGAAGTCATCAAGGCCCTCATGGGGATCGGTATTTTCGCGAACGTGAACCAGCTTCTGAACGAAGAGATCGTTTACGCGGCCGGGGAAGCCCTCGGGATCGAGATCCGTAAAAAAGCGGATGAGGCCAAGGAGATCATTGAAAGCGGAGGTGAGGAAGATTCCGCGAAACTGAAGCCGCGCCCGCCGGTCGTGACCATGATGGGGCACGTTGACCACGGTAAGACATCGCTTTTGGACGCGATCCGGAGTACAAATGTGGCGGCCAAGGAAAAAGGTTTCATCACCCAGCATATCGGTGCCTATGGCGTTGATATCCCGGGTAAAGGGCATGTGACATTTCTGGATACACCGGGCCATGAGGCCTTTACGGCCATGCGTGCCCGGGGCGCGAATGTGACGGACGTAGTGGTGCTCGTGGTGGCCGCCGATGACGGCGTGATGCCGCAGACGATTGAGGCCATTGATCACGCGCGCGAAGCCGGTTGCCCGATCGTCGTGGCAATGAACAAGATCGATCTTCCGGTCGCCAACCCCGCGAAGGTGATGGGCGAGCTCCAAAAGATCGGGCTTGTGCCTGAAGAATGGGGCGGCAAAACGATCGTGGTGAAAGTCTCCGCAAAGACGGGTAAAGGCATCGAAGATCTTCTTGGCATGTTGCTTCTTGAGGCCGAGGTCCTGGAGCTGAAAGCGAACCCCGACCGTTTGGCCGTGGGTGTTGTGATCGAAAGCCATATCTCCAAAGGAAGCGGGCCTGTCGCGAGCGTGATCGTACAAAAAGGGACCCTAAGGCTTGGCGATATTGTGGTGGCCGGGCAATACACAGGGCGTATTCGCGCCATGAAAAATGACCGTGCCAAAACAGTGCGTGAGGCCGGACCCGCCTATGCGGTGGAGCTTTCCGGCTTGAACGGTGTGCCCGAAGCCGGCGAGACGGTTTATGCGGTAGCGGATGAGAAGACCGCCAAAATGATCACCGAGCAAAAGATCCTTGAGCTCCGCGAGCGGCAAATGCGCGGGGCAAAAAAACACATGTCGCTTGAAAGTCTCTACTCCAAACTTTCGGAAGGGAATTTCAAAGAGCTCAAGATCATCCTCAAGGCGGACATGCAAGGTTCCATCGAGGCGCTCACCCAGTCACTTGATAAGATCAGTTCCGAAAAATGCAGGCTTCACGTGATCCACGGCATTGTCGGCGGGATCAACGAATCGGACGTGATGCTCGCTGCGGCTTCCGATGCGATCATCATCGGTTTTCATGTGAAGGCCGACCCGAAGGCTCAGGTCCTTGCAGAGAAAGAAGGCGTCGATATCCATTATTACAGCATTATTTATGAAGCGGTCGAAAAGATCCGTAAGGCCATGGAAGGCATCCTGGAACCGGATCTCAAGGAAGTGGTGGAGGGAAAGACCAAAGTTCGCCAGATCTTCAAGTCCTCCCGGGTCGGGAATATCGGCGGCGCGATCGTGATAAAGGGACGCATTACACGGCAGCATCGCGTAAGGCTTGTGCGCGACAACGTGGTGATCTTTGACGGAAAGCTGTCGTCCCTCAAACGTTTCAAAGACGACGTCAAAGACGTCGCGGAAGGTTATGAGTGCGGGGTCGCCCTGGAAGGTTTCAATGACCTTCGCGAAGGGGATTTGTTGGAATCTTACCGCATTGATAAATTTGCCGCAAAATTATAAAAAAAAGGGGACAGGCTGATTTTTTTAATAAAAGGCTCCGGCGCCATTTTATAAAAGCTAAAATGAAGCCGGACCCTGAAAATCTGCCTGTCCCCCTTTCTTCTGAGGTGTTCCATGCAAGGGAAACGGACCGAACGTGTGGCATCGCTCCTCCAGATGGAGCTTAGCAATCTCATTCTGGAAAGGATCAAAGACCCGCGTCTGGGTTTTGTGACCGTCACTCACGTGAAGATCACCCCGGACCTCAAATCCGCCGTGGTGTTCATCAGCGTTATGGGAGACAAGAAAAAAAAGGAGGAAACGCTCAAGGTCCTCGAGCGTGCAGCGGGATTCCTTCAACATGAGGTGGGCCTGGCGATCAAGATGCGTTACACGCCCAAGCTTCAATTTGAATTGGACGATTCGCTCGATAAAGACTTCGAAATAGGGCAGGTCATTCGCAAGATCGAAGAAAAGGACAAGCCCCATCCTCCATCCAAAGATTTAAAGGTTGATGGGACAAGGCGGGATGATTCTACGCATTTCATCGAAGGTAATTAGCGCAGCCCCTGCCCACCCCATTGGAAAATAAAAAAATGACAGGGGTCTCGTGATGAATGTAAATCCCACCTCGTTAGAGATTGTTGCAATGGAATTCTTGGGGAACGATCTGCGGCAATAGCAGGGGAAAGGATTATGAACACCATTTCGAAAACAGACGGAAGCGCTGACAAGCGCTTCCTATCTCTAGCCGGGTTCATCGACGGGGTTCTCTTGGTCGACAAGCCCGAGAATTGGACCTCGCATGACGTGTGCGCGTTCGTCCGCCGGCGTTTTGGGATCAAAAAAGTCGGGCATGCCGGGACCCTCGACCCTCTTGCCACAGGGCTCCTGGTGCTTCTTCTCGGCAAGGCGACCAAAAGCTCCATGCCTCTCAGTGCCTGCGATAAAGAATATTTTGGCGCATTGGAGCTGGGGGTCCAGACCGATTCCCACGATCGCCACGGAAAAGTGATCGCCGAAGCACCCTGGGAGCACATCACGCTTGAAACGGTCCGTGCGAGGGCCGCCGAACAATTCACCGGAGATATCATTCAAGTGCCACCCATGGTCTCGGCCCTTAAACATGAAGGAACGCGCCTTTACAAGCTTGCGCGCCAGGGTAAAACCGTGCCGCGTGACGGCCGTCCGGTCACGGTGCACAAATTCCGTATCGAAAAAATGGAAGGAAAGTTCGTGGAATTTCTGGCGGACGTTTCCAAAGGCACCTATGTCCGCACCTTGGTGAACGACCTCGGCGAAGCCCTGGGTTGTTATGCGACCCTGGCGCGTCTGCGCCGTCTCAGAAGCGGCTTATTCAAGTTGGAACAGAGTGTTACGATCGAGGACCTGAAGAATTTCACTCCGGCTCAACTTCGCAAAAAAGTGATACCCCTAAAAGCCACACCACTCCATGCAGATCATTCCGGACCTTCAAAAATATAAAGGGAACTCGTCTAAGTCCATTTTCCTCGCACTCGGGAATTTCGACGGGTTCCACCTCGGCCATCAAAAGCTTTTGCGTTATGTGGTCCGGCAGGCGGAAAGAGAGCATGCGCTTGCCGCGGTCCTGACGTTTCCCCAACACCCGCACAGCATTCTTCATCCGGAACGTAAACCCATGATGCTTATGAGCATCGAACAGAAACTTTTTTACCTGGCTGAAGCCGGGATCGATCTTTGCTTCTTGCAGTCTTTTACGCCGGCCTTCGCAAAAATGACACCCCGGGATTTTGCGGAAAAGATACTCGTGAAGAAACTTCATATCCGCGAAATATGCATGGGACACGATGCCCATTTTGGTTGTGGCCGGAAAGGGGACACGAGCTTGATGGAGAGCCTCGCCCGTGAGAATGGATTTCTTTTCAGGAGGATGAAGCCCGTTATGACCGAAGGAAGGCCCGTTTCAAGTTCCCGGGTCCGCGAACTTCTTACGAAAGGGGAGGTCGGAAAAGCTCAAGCGTGCCTCGGCCGGCCCTTCAGTATGTTCGGCAAAGTGATCAAAGGGAAAGGCCACGGCCTTCACCTCGGGTTCCCGACGGCGAATCTCGAGGTCCATTCCGAGATCCTGTTGCCGCTGGGTGTTTATGTGGCATCAGCAAGGTTCTTGCCTCGCATGCGACAAATAGGTTCCAAGTCTTTTCGTTGCGTATTGCCCGTTGAACGTTGTGCGACAAAATGGCTTTCCGGCGTCGCGAATTTCGGCAAACGCCCGACCTATCCGAAAGCTGAGACCCCGCGCCCGGTGCTCGAGCTCCACTTGCTGGATTTCAGGGGGCAGGCGTACGGCAAGATGATGGAGATCGCTCTCCACCGGTTCCTTCGCCCTGAACATAAATTCCCGACCGAAGACGCTCTCAAAATCCAGATCCAAAAGGATGTCCGTGCCGCAAGACGTTACTATGGATCCAAGTAGATCTTTTCGTGTTTTGGGATCGTGGGAGGGGCGAAGGGCAGGAAGCCAATAAAATCTGGACAAATGAAGGGGGGGTGGAGTATACTCCCGCAACCTCAGAGATGAGAAAAACGACATAACCCTAAGAGAAACAAGGAGTTAGAAGAGAAAATGGCATTAGCAAAGACGAAGAAAAAAGAGATCATTTCAAAATATAAGATC
>CAZPCF010000125.1:0-5931 GCA_964585045.1 uncultured bacterium | reverse complement strand
GGAGTTGTTCTTCAAAGATTTAGTTCTAATTTAAACGATCTTAAACATCAAGGAGGCTCGTATGAAAATCTTAGGGAAATTTATTGCGTTGCTGATCGTGGTCCTTGTCGTGTTGGTGCTCGCGCGTAATGTCGTCGTCAAGGCGGCGGTGGAGAATGGTGCGAAGATCGTGACCGGCATGCCGCTTTCCATGGGCAAACTGGACCTTAATTTCCAGAAATCGTTCGTGGATCTTGAGAACCTCGTCGTGCAAAATCCGGCCGGTTTTTATGACACGGAGCTAGTTGATATTCCGAAGATCCTCGTGGACTATAACCTTTCCGATATCCTGAAGGGGAAGGTCCATCTTGAAAATATCGAGTTTGACATGAGGCAGTTCACGGTCGTGAAGAACGAAAAATGGGAGCTCAATCTGGATCGCCTGAAAGCGCTCCAGGGAACCCAAAAGGCGCCCGCCCAAACAAAAAAGCAAGAGCCGCAAACCCCCGCGAAGGCCATGCCGGTCCAGATCGACATGATGCGCCTCAAGATCGGCAAGGTCGTTTATATGGACTATTCGAAGGGCACTCCTTCGACCAAGGAATTCCTGATCAATCTCGATCAAAGCTATCAGAACATCACGGATCTCAATAGCGTCGTGCGCTTGATCGTCCTGAAGGCTATGATGAGTTCCGGGATCTCGAACCTCGTGAATTTTGATATCGGAGGCCTCGAAGGGACCTTAACCGGGGCTTTTAATACTTCCACGAAATTGGCTGCTGAGGCTGCGGCGAAAAGTCTGGATGCTTTAAAGACGGCCGCAGGGAATCCGAATGCGATCGCGGGCCAGGCGGGAGGTATGCTCAAGGGCACTCCCGGCGCCGTCGAAAATACAGCGAAAGAAGTAGCCGGGGGTATAAAGAGCGCCGCAAGCAGTCTCAAAAAGTTAAACCCTTTCAGTAAGAGCGAATAAGGATTTTTTAGCTCCATCGCGAGGCGTGTTCATAGCGTCCAGGTCTTTATTTATTTTAAAGGAGAATCATGGCGAGCCGGGAAAAAGAGCTGAAGACCCTCCTATGCATTACGCATCAGATCAATACAGGTCTGACGGTCGAGGAGGTTCTGGAATATGCCTTTAAGACCCTGCACGTTATCATTCCTTACGATCGGATCGGATTCTCGCTTTTGGAGGAGAACGATACTGTCCTGCGGGCATACTGGGCGTCCTCGAAAGCATCCGTGATCAGGATCGGAAAAGACTACTCCGCAGCCATGAAAGGCAGTAGTCTCGAAAAAGTTCTTCAGACCCGGGAGCCGCGCATCCTGAACGATCTGGAGGCCTACCTCAAGGACCACCCGGATTCAAGATCTACAAGAGATATTGTGGAAGAGGGAATGCGTTCGAGTCTGACATGCCCCTTGATCGCTTCCAGGAAACCCATCGGCTTTCTCTTTTTTTCGAGCATGGAGCCCTATAAATATCAAAACGCGCATGTGGGACTTTTCCGGGAGATCGCAGGCCAGCTTGCTTTGACGCTTGAGAAAAGCCGGCTCTACGAACAGGTGGTCCGGTTTAACGACTTAAAGAACAAATTCCTCGGGATGGCGGCGCATGATCTTCGCAGTCCCATTACGGTCATCAAGGGTTATGCGAATCTTTTTGAAGAAAGGTCGTTGGGGGATCTTACTTCCGACCAGAAAAGAGCGATCCAGATCATTCTCAAGCACTGCGATAAGATGCTCTCCATGATCCGCGATCTCTTGGACGTCAGCGTGATCGAGTCAGGGCATTTAGCGATAGAACGGCAAGAGATCGATCTGACGGCTTATCTGAAAGAAAATGCTCAAAACAGTGCTCTTTTAGCCAAAGCCAAGTCGATCGAATTCGTCCTGGAGATCCCGGAGGGGCTTCCCAGGGTTTCGATGGATCCCGATCGCATCGATCAGGTGATCAGTAACCTCATTACAAATGCGATCAAATTTTCAAATCCCAAGAGCCGGATCGTTCTGAGGGCCGTTCTTTTGGAAGGCGCGGTTGCGATCTCGGTCGCGGACCAGGGGCCGGGCATTCCCCGTGAAGAGATCTCAAAATTGTTCCATTTTTTTGGCAGGACTAGCGTCATTCCGACCGCTGGCGAAAAAAGCACCGGATTAGGGCTCGCGATCGCCAAACGCATGGTGGAAGCCCACGGCGGGAAGATCGAAGTTGAAAGCCAGCCGGGCCAAGGTTCCACATTTACCTTCACGCTTCCTCTAAAGCTTTCCTGAGATATCGATGGGTTCCTTGAGTCTTGAGATCAAGGCACGGTGTTCCGATCCGGGCCGCATCCGGAAGATCCTTCTCATCCGAGGTGCGTCTTTTAAGGGCTTGGATCGCCAGGTCGACACATATTTCCGGGTTCCCTCAGGACGGTTAAAGCTTCGCGAAGGGAATATCGAGAATGCTCTCATCTATTACAAACGTGCCGATCAAAAGAATTCCAAAAAGTGCGACTCGCTTTTATGGAGGCCGTGCGAACATAGGGGACAGGCGTCCGGTAACTGCCTGTACCCTATGCGTTCACTTAAGCAGATTCTGAAAACGGTATGCGGTGTTCTAACCATTGTTGATAAAAAGCGTGAGATCTATTTCATCAAAAACGTTAAGTTTCATATCGACCGCGTGAAAAAATCGGGGAATTTTGTGGAGATCGAGGTCTTTGACCGGAAGAAGGGTGTGGGCGTAGCAAAACTTAGGAAACAATGCGAGTTTTATCAAAAGATTTTGGGGATACGGGCGAAGGACCTCATCGCGGACTCGTATAGTGATCAATCCTTGCGGCTAGCCGCCTCAAAGGGACTCGTAGCTCGGGACTAGGGACTCGGAAAAACGAAAACGAATCCCGAGGTGCGAGTCCCGAGTCCCTTTTAATCTATTTCAAGCCTGACCGGCAATCGTTTAGATCCCCAGTTCCCGGGTTTGGGTTCGAATATCCCGGCGCAAACGGTGCCGCAGAACTTGCATTTTCCGTCCTTCAGATTCCATTCCTTAAGCTCATACCAGTTCCGGCCGATCAAACTTTTTCGGCATTGGTGGCAAAAAGTCGTCTCGCCCTCGGAGTCTTCGATGTTTCCGGTATAACAATAACGGATTCCATTCACCAGGGCGATCTTGCGGGCTTTGCGAAGCGTGGAAGCCGGGGTTGGGGGAGTTTCTTGAAATTGAAAAGCGGGATGAAATGCAGTGAAATGGACCGGGACATCCCGGCCTAAGTTTTTCACGATCCAGGATGTTAGATTCTGTAATTCTTTGTCAGAATCGTTCAGACCCGGAATAAGAAGCGTGGTGATCTCAAGCCATGTGGCAGTCTCTTTTTTAAGGTATCCCAAGGTTTCGAGCACAGGCCGAAGTGAACTGCCCGTGTATTTTTTATAGAATTCTTCCGTGAACCCTTTCAAGTCCACGTTCGCGGCATCCATCCATTCATAAAATTCTTTCCGAGGTTCCGGGCAAACATAACCGGCTGTGACGGCGACGGTCTTGATCCCGAGCTTTCGGCATTCTTTGGCGGTATCGATCGCGTATTCGTGAAAAATATGCGGCTCATTGTAGGTGAAGGCAACGCTCCGGCAGCCGAGAGATTTTGCCGTTCTGGCAATGAGTTCCGGCGATGCTTCATCGGCAAGCGTGTCTGCTTCACGCGACTTCGAAATGTCCCAATTTTGACAAAAAAGGCAGCCGAGATTACAGCCAGCCGTGCCGAACGAAAGGACCGGTGTGCCTGGGAAAAAATGAAAGAGAGGTTTTTTTTCGATCGGATCCACGCAGAAACCGCTGGAACGGCCGTACGTGGTGAGAACGATCCGATCCTTTTGACAAGCACGCACAAAACAAAATCCTCGCTGGCCTTCTGTGAGTTTGCAATGGCGAGGACAGAGATCGCATTGGATACTGCCGCTTGCAAGCTTGTGCCAGTATTTTGTCGGAACGATTGGATCCATAGAAGCTCTATTCTGCACTAGTTTTTGATGGTTTGCATATAAGAAATAGATAGAATACGGGCCTAGGGCAACAAGAAGTTTGCGCTGGGACAAAAGATGGTTTCTGGAACGGATCCGAGGAGATCGACCCTTTTAAGGTTGGGGCGGAAAGAGGTCTTGGAATGAGTTCTTCCAGTGATTCTGAATCGAAACTTTTTGGTTATCTTTGTGTGGGCTTTGTGCTCGGCATCGTGGGATTTTTCCGGGGATTCCAGTTGCGTAAGAAAAAGAAATTGATCGAGGATATCCCTACTTCCACCGTTCGCGCCATTGCCATGGGCGTTGCAGAGGTCAAAGGTATTGCCCGGCAATTCAAGGGGACCGTTAAAACCCCGTTCTCCAAGGTCGACAGCGTCTTTTTCCGCTACGTGGTCCAGGAATACCGGAGTTCGGGGAAAAGCGGCAGCTGGGTGACTATCAAAGAATTCTCAACGCCGGACTGGTTCTATTTGGAAGATGAAACCGGGAAAGTCCTTATCAACCCCGTAGGCGCCGAACTTTTTCTTAAACCGGATCGGAACTACCAGCTCGGTAATTTCGGTGGGGGAAAAGACAAAGATGTTTTTGAACAAGGACTGATCGATCTAGGGATCTCGCCGCCCGGCTTTCTGAATTTTGACAAGCAGCTCCGGTGCACTGAGACATACATTTGTGCGGGTGATCCGGTTTACGCCCTTGGGACCGCGTCGAAGAACCCGCTTGTCGAATTATCCGAAAAGGGCAGCGATAACGTCTGCATCCAAAAGGAGGGGGCTCCCTTTTTCTGCATCTCGGACAAAAGCGAAAAAGCACTTCTTGGCGAGTTCAGCGGCAAGATGTATCTTTTTCTGTACGGCGGACCCGTTTTAACGGTTGTTTGCCTTTTTATTCTGATCGGGCATTACTTTAAACACATGTTTTAAATTTACCCCGTTAGAGATTTAAAGCGGGATGGAATTTTGGCGTAGGATGATCCGGGATTTAATTTTGCATTGGGTTTTTAAAATGGGAACGGAAGCGCTTTGAAGGGCGCTTCCTTTCTCTAACGGGGCAAGGAGGGGATTATGGAGCTTGTAGTTTTAGTCGTGGTGGTTTTTGTGGTGCTGGGGATCATCGGGTATTTTGTTGGGATCTACAACGGCCTGATCCAGGTGCGGAACAATGTGGACAAGGCATGGGCCAATATCGATGTGCTCTTGAAGCAGCGGCATGATGAATTGCCGAAGTTGATCGAGACGTGTAAGGGTTATATGAAATACGAGCAGTCCGTGCTCGAAAGGATCACGCAGGCGAGGACGGCTTTTATGAACGCGACCTCGATCGAGGACAAAACCAAGGCGGAAAATCAGCTTACCGTGGGGCTCAAAACACTTTTTGCGGTTTCTGAGAACTACCCGGACCTCAAGGCGAACGCGAGTTTTCTTCAACTTCAGAGCCGCATTTCAGGGCTTGAGAACGAGATCGCGGACCGGCGTGAATTTTTCAACGAAAGCGTCAACGTTTACAACATCCGCATCCAGCAATTTCCCGACGTGATCCTGGCCAATTCGCTCGGCTACGCGCACCGATCCATGCTCGAGATCCCGAAGGAAGAAACACAGGACGTGAAGGTCCAGTTTTAAGGCGGTTTGGAAGTTTTCTGGACGCTTGTCCGATGGTTTTTCGGGGTATAGAATGAATGCCATTAGGAACTCGATATTGAGAAACTTTCAAGAAAAGGAGAAAAAATGAAAAAGATGCTTTGGATATTCACGGCGGTTGTTTTTTGCGGTACGTTGCTTGGAGCGGTGAACCTTTATGCGGAAGAGACAGCCGATCCTTCGGTGACGAGTTTGAAGGACGAATTGGCAGCGGACAAGCAAGTGGTAAAAGAACAGAAAGATACCATGAAAGCGAACGCTCAGACCGCCAAATCGACAGAAAAAGATCTTAAAGCTCAGATCAAGGAAGCGA
>CAZPCF010000124.1:0-5940 GCA_964585045.1 uncultured bacterium | reverse complement strand
CGGCCAGCGAAGAATACAAAGCGTTCCCCGTTCCCCGTTAACCGTTTCCCGAGGAGATAGTATGACCCCATATGATGTGATCGTGATCGGCGGAGGCGCGGCGGGCATCCTGGCCGCGATCACCGCGAAACGCCAAGGCGCGTCCGTCCTTGTGTGCGAAAAAATGCCGAAGATCGGGAAAAAACTGCTCATCACGGGCGCCGGCCGATGCAATCTCTTGAACGAGTCTCTCGACGCTTCTTTTTATAACCCCGGAAGCCAAGCGCTTGCCCGTTCGGTCCTGGGCCAATGCGGGAAAGAGGCCATGCTCGGTTTTTTTAAAGATTTGGGTCTTGCGACTTACACAGACGAAACGGGCCGGATCTTCCCTGTGACGAATCAGGCGGCTTCGGTGCTCAAAGTGCTTGAAATAGAGCTTGAGAGGCTCAAGGTGACGCTCGATCTTGGCTGCGAAATAAAGAGTATCCGTGTCGGAAAAAATGGATTTGAGATCTGCGCCAAGACAGGAGAAAAGGAAACGTGCCGGAAGGTCATTTTGTGCTCGGGAGGGAAGTCCTATCCGGCGCTTGGCTCAGATGGGAACGGCTACGCGCTCGCGGCAGCATTCGGACACAGGATCATTGAACCGGTTCCGAGCACGGTTCCTTTACTCGTGAAAGACCCCTGGTGCCACGCACTCCAGGGGCAAAAGGTCCGCGCGAAGGTCACGAGTTGTGTCGAGGGAAAGAACATCCGGACCGAGTCCGGCGAGCTTCTTTTTACACAATACGGACTTTCCGGGACGGCGATCCTGGACGTGAGCGATGAGATCTCGATCGCGATGAACCGCAAACACATCAAAAATGTTATCGTGATAGCAGACCTGATCCCTTTCATGAGTGAGGCCGCTTTGGAAGAAGAGCTTTCCCGCCGTTTTGAAAAGGGTGTGGCGCGTGAAAATCTGTTGGAAGGGCTTTTAGCGCATAAATTCTTTCTCGCTTTTCGTAGCGCGATCCAAAACACCGATGCCTCTTCGATCGCTCACATGCTGAAACACAAAGAATTCAAGGTGATCGGCACGCGCGGCTGGAATGAAGCGGAATTCACGGCGGGGGGGATTCCGGTAGAAGAAGTGGATCCTTTGACGCTGGAGTCCAAGCTCCAAAAAGGCCTTTATTTCGCCGGAGAAGTGCTCGATGTGCAAGGCCGTCGGGGGGGGTACAATCTCGCCTGGGCCTGGGCCAGCGGTGCGGTTGCCGGGGGAACGGGAAACGGCGAACGGGGAACGGATCGTTAACCGTTCCCCGAGGTTACGTTCGGCGGAGGTGCGTTAGCACCTCAATGTGCTTCGTGCGGGGAAACATATCGAAGGGAATGACTTCCCGGACCTTGTAGCGGCCCGAGGCGAGGATCTGCCTTAGATCCCGTAAAAGGATCTGCAGGTCACAAGAAAGATAAAGAATGTTCTCTCCGACATCTTCCTTGGCCAAAAAGTCGGCAAGCGACGAAGCTATGCCTTGACGCGGGGGGTCCATAAAGACCAATGTCCCGGGCTTCGGGCTGTCCTTGTCTTTCATTTCTTCTTCAGAACGGGGACAAGGACTGCCCCAATCTCCGCTTCGCTTCGATTGATTGGTATTGGGACTGTTGATAATAAAACGCGGAAAGGTTTTCTCAACTTTTCCCGCGAAAACACCCACCAGCGGCGCCCCCAACTCTTTAATATTTCTCCGGAGACAACCCGTGCTGTAAGGGCTGTCCTCAAAGCAGTGAACTTCGGGCATCTCCGCACCTTTTTCCTCTCCCCCTGGAAGAGGGAGAGGGTTGGATGAAGGGGAAGGAAATACAAGGAGCGGAAAAGTTCCGACGCCTGCGTAGAGATCCAAAAACCGGGCGGGCTTCAAGGCCCCGAGATACTCCGCCAACTTTTTTGCAATGAGTTCCGTCACCTCGATATTATTCTGGAAGAACCCCATGGAACTCGCCCAGAACGACCGGCCGCCGATACTGACACGATAAAGCTTTTCTTCATCGTTGGTGAAGACCCGGCCTTTTTCGTCCAGCTTAAAGGCCCTCTTTTCTTCGCGCCGGTTGAGCTTGTGCTCGGCGGTAAAGATCTCCCTCAGCCGCTCGTCCGCGAGCATGCAATGATCGATCAGGACCTTGGAATAATTATCATGGCCGATGAAACCGAGGCGTTGGGGTTTGTTGTTTTTCTCCGTTGTGCGGTGGACCGTGATACTTGTCCGGTAACCGTATTCCTTGGAGCCATATTGGATCGGGAGGATGGGGATCTCCTCCGCCTTGAACGCCTGGGTGAAACTTTCACGCACCTGATTTTCTTTCCATTTCAATTCTTGCTCGTAAGGAAGGTGTTGATACTGACAGCCGCCGCAGCGTTCGATATAAGGACAGGGCGGAGGGATGCGGTGAGGGGAAGGCTCCAGGACGCGGATGAGCTTTGCTTTCATGAAATTAGGCTTGTCGCTTAAGATGCGCGCGAGGACCTTTTCGCCCGCGAGAGCCCTTTCCACAAAACAGGCCTTTCCCTCGACGAAACCCAAGCCGTCGCCACCGAACACCAACTTTTCGATCCTGAGTTCAATATCCATCTTTTTACCCTGCATACCCTTGCAAAGACCCGGTTTTTGCGGGGTTCAGATTTGCCGCAGATTATCGGGTTTATTTTTCCACCGGCGATGGCCCCAGAGCCACTGTTCGGGATGCCTAAGGATCTGCCGCTCGAGGGCTTCATTGAGATCTTTTGTGACCGTGCTTTCCCAGCCAGGCTGGTCCATATTATGGACGATAGGTTTTTCAATGTGGATCTCATAATATCCGGGGGCTGTCCTGAGGCAGTACGCGGAAACGAGTGCGCAGCCGGTCTTTTCGGAAAGCCGCGCGGGGATCGATGTGGTCGAGGTCTTGGCATCGAAGAAATCAACCCAGACGCCTTCCTTGCCCGCCCACTGGTCGACCAGAATGGCGACCCCGTGGCCTGCCTTAAGTTCCTGGAGGACGGCCCTGACCGAGCTATCTTTTGAGATCGGATTCACGGTCATGACGCGGCGCATCGAATCGATCGCTTTGTCAAGATAAGGGTTCTTGATGTCCTTGACCACGACCGACCACGGTCGATCCGTGAAATAGGGAAGGAATGAAAGATACTCCCAGGAACCCAGGTGAGAGATGACCAGTACGACGCCCTGCCCTTTCAAAAAAGCTTCTTCCAGGAATTCATTCCCGAAAAGCTTGAAGCGTGCCTGGGCCTCTTTTTTGATCTTTTCGACCGTGAAAAGTTCCATCATGGAAAGCGCGGCGCTTTGGAACGCGGATCGCGCGATCTCTTTTTTTCTCGGGTCCGGGAGGGAGTCCCCGAGGGCGCCAGCGATATTCTCAAGGGCGATCTTGCGGCGTTTTCTCAAGATCCAGTAGGTTAAAGTCCCAAACCCACAAGCAACCCTATGCGAAACCTCCACGGGAAGTATGGTCGCGAGAAGGGCCAAAAAACGGACAAGGACGTATTGAAGCCAATAGTTGAGCGAGGGTTTTCCGTGCATGGGGCATGCTAACATAAAATTTAAAAAATAGGATGAAGGAAATAGGATGAAGGATAACGGATCAGGAAAAGCTGTTGGCTACATCCATCATCCTCCACCCTTCATCCAGCTTTTAAAAGATCTCTCTTAAAAGATATTCCACATCTTCGCGGGTGATGGGCTTGGGGTTCGCGGCGGTGGAGCCGGACCGGAGCGTCTCGGCGATGATCTTTTCTTCTTCGAGAAGGGGTTTTCCCTTAAAAGGAGAAATGATCTTGAGCGTTTTCTGGAGCTCATGGACTTTTTGGAGAAGATCCATGCCGACAGCCTGGCTCATGATGGCGTATTTCTGGTTGCCCATGGCCTCAAGATTGAGTTTGATGGAAGGCGCAAAACAGACCGAGCAGATCAGCCCATGCGGGACGTCATAAAGCACACCCAAAGGATGCGCGAGGCCATGGATCACGCCGAGGCGCGAATGAGAAAAGGCAAGCCCGGAGAAAAAACTGCCGAGCATGAGCCCGCTCAGGTCTTCGTCGCGGCCCGCGTTCAAGGCGGGGACCAAGTGGCGGCTGATCAGCTGAATGGCTTTGAGCGCGAAGTTTTCGCTGAACCAGGTCGCGTTCTTTGAGATGAACGATTCATATGCCTGGACCCAGGCATCCATCCCCGAATGGCACATCACGGCGAACGGCAGCCCCTTGAGAAGGTCCGGGTCGAGGATCACCTTGCGCGCGAGGAAATCTTTGTGGCGGATGGAGAGCTTCACCTTTTTTTCGGGATTAATGATCACGGCATTCGGCGATGCCTCCGAACCGCTGCCCGCGGTCGTTGGGACCGCGAGGAACGGGATCCCCGGTTCTTCGAGAGCGCCCCCTTCCTGATAAAAGGCGGGTTTTTCTTTGGCATGGAAAAGTCCGGCTGCGGCCTTGGCGAGGTCCAGCGCGCTTCCGCCGCCGATCCCGACGATCCATTCGATCTTTAAGCCGCGTCCTTTGGCGATCATCAAACGGATCTCGTCCAGCGTCGGTTCACCTTGCGGGCGGCAGAAAAATTCCGGGACAAGCCCCGCTTTTTTGAAATCCGCCGAGATCTTTTCTTTTAAGCCGTTTTTCTCGAGCGAGGCGCCGTGAACAATGATGCCGCGCGCGCCAAATTCAGCAGTTTCTGCGGCGAGGTCCGAGAGCCCGCCTTTCTTAAAGAGGACCCGGGCCGGGAGAAAAGTTTCCTGCGGGAAAATAGGATGCATAAGACCTCTGAACATTGCGGCAGTGTGATAAATCACACTGCCGCAATGTGATTGGTGGATCAATATTTGATGATAACGGCCGTGACCACAAGATCTTCGGCGCCGGTGTTCTTAATGGAATGAGAAGCGCCTTGGCCTGTCAGAATGGCGTCGCCGGCCTCGACCGGGAATTCCTTGCCGCCGTCGTTCATAAGTCCCCGGCCTTTCCGGATGATATAGATCTCGTCTTCATCCACATGGTCGTGGACGCCGATGCTTGCGCCGGGAGGGAGGAAGAGTTCCGCGCAGAGCCGTGTGCGGGCCTTGATCTCGTCGGGCTTCAAATAATGGCGGATTGTGACCTCGCCCGTGCCGCCGCGCATGTTTTCGCGTTTCTCGACGTCTTGTTCTGTTTTTTTCTTGATCATTTTAAAAACCCGTTTCTCGGGGAACGGGCAACGCGCAACGATGGAAACTCAAAACTGCTTCGTTGTGCGTTGAGCGTAGCACGTTGCGCGAAAAGGTTATTCTTTAAACAAGAAATTCTTAAAGCACCAGGGATTTTTCTTGTCCAAATGGGAGCTCTGGTTTTCCTGAAAGAAGACCTGATAATTCTTGAAAGGTGTCCAGTCTGAAGATTCTGAGACCATCGTGCCGAGATAAGGTTTCGCTGCGGCGAGGATCTCTTTGTGCGGGAGATCGTCCGGGACGCAGACGCCTTTATTGGGATGTTCGATCATCCACATCGCGGCTGCGACCACGCCGATCGCGACCTGGATCGTGGTGGCGTTCTGATGCGGGACGAGTTTGCGCGCTTCATCGATCGTGAGGATGCTCCCGGTCCACCAGGAATTGTATTTGTGACCCATGATCAGGGCCCCCAGGATGTCCGCGCCCTTGATGATCTCGTCCGACATGATACGGCACTTGGGCTGAAGCTCGTAATTGCGGCAGCGAAGCTCGTGGACCGAGGACAGCGTCTCATTGCAGGGCATGTACACATAATGGACGGTCGGGCGGTAAACGGGTTTTCCGTTCCTCCAGACCGTGAGCTTTTCGGAAATGCTGAACGCCTCACCGTGGCGGATGACCATGCCGACGATCTCATAGTTCGGGACCCAGGAGCGCACCCAGGTGTTCATGCCCATCTGGGAAAGGAAGATCTGGTTCTGGGGGCCGTAGTCCGGCACCGTG
>CAZPCF010000123.1:0-5946 GCA_964585045.1 uncultured bacterium | reverse complement strand
AGAAGCTTTCCTTTCTGATCCTTTTTATGATGTTGTTCTTGCGGGCAGCAGCGTGTGAAGAGCCGGAGTTGTTCCGTGACGGGCCGGCCTCGGGATGGGACTCCGGACAGACCGAGTTCCGCCAAGAGCTCAGCTTCTCGGCCCGGAAAGCCGTGGAGCTCGCGCAGAGCCGGTTCTCCATGATCCGAAGCATCAACGATTCTTACCAGTTGACCGCGAAGGCCGTCCTGCTCCTGGCGGAGCGCGGGGATCTTCGGGGTGCGATCCCGCTGCTTCGCGAGGCCTCGGCGGAATTCGACGGAAACCGTCTGGCTTATTTATTGCTTGGGGCCGTGCTGGAGAGAACCGGGGAGCGGGAAGAGGCCGCACAGGCCTATGCCGGATTTTACAGGAACAGTCTGACGCTTATGCCCGAAGAAAATGCGCTGATCCGTCCGTCCGGCCTGCGGGTCTTTCGCGATTACGTGGAAGCGCGTTTCGCGGCTTGGAAGATCCCTTTGCCCGCCTCAAAGATCGGGCTCACACTTCGTCGAGCTCGTTCGCTTGCCATGCTCGAAGGATCATTGGCCGGCCAGAAGATCAATCTCATCCTGCCCATGGTCGTGGTGGCCGGGGTGTTTTTTTTGATCCTGTTCCGCCTGATCGGCGCCGAGTTCCCGCCCGCGGTCTCCTATTTTCTCGGAAGTTTTTATGCCCTCTGCGTCCTGGCGTACGCGCTCTGGGCCGCGCATCTTTTCATGGGACTGCCTTTTTTTGTCTCGCCGGAGAAGGAATACAAAATTTTCTTCACAGTCGGGGCGGTCCTGATCATCGCTCTTTACGCGGCCCGCCGGTTCCTCATCCGCAAAATGAGAAAAAAACTTGAGGGGGCCAAGTACTGTCCTTCCTGCGGTGAGATCGTGTGGGATGTGGAAAGAGAATGCTCGAAGTGCAAGCACCGGACGGGAGGATGAACGATGGACTTACAAACGCACGCAAAAAAACTGAAGATCGCGCTACTCGTGGCGGCACTGATGCTGTGTTTTTCGGTCTTTCCCACGATGCCTTACACCTTTTACGTTCTGCTCAAGTGGGTCGTTTGCGGGGCCGCGGTCTACGGGGTCTTGAATTTCAAAGACGACTCGCGGATGCGCCGCCATATTTGGCCCTTGGGGGTCCTGGCTCTTGTGTTCAATCCCTTCGTCCCGGTCCCTTTGACACCGCTTGTCTGGCTGATCCTCGATCTGGGGACCGCGGTTTATTTTCTCACCCTGTCCAAGAAATTCTGAATTCGAGCGGCCGCGACCGGACGGCGTTCTGTTAACTTACGTCTTCCGGATTTGTTTCGAGGCGTTTTTTCAGATCTTCCACATTGAAGGGCCAGGCGGAACGGCCGTAGAGGGCATTGATCGTCTCACGGTAAGAGATGTCATTGATCCGGAAAGAAGGGAACTTGTTGTCGATCTCCAGGGCGTATCGCATAAGCGCCAGTTCCTTTTCCATCATCACCGGCAGAAGGAACCGTTCGCGGACGAACTCCTTGGCCTGAGCGCCCATCTGATCGCGCCGCTCAGGATTCTCGACCAGCTCCTGCATCCTGAGGGCGACCAACTCGTGATCATTCGGCTCGACGAGAAAGCCGTTAACTCCATCGATAATCTGTTTTTGAATGCCGCCCACCGTGCTGCCGATGACCGGGGTCTTTTGCCACATCGCCTCCGAGACGACCAGTCCGAAACCCTCCCGGGTCGAGATATGTACGAAGCAGGTGGCAATGGCCATTAAGGATCCGACGACTACGTCATTGTTCTTAACGTTAACGAAAAGATGAATATCGGGATCCCCGTTGGCTTCCTCCCGGATAGATTCCAGCATCACGGCGCCTTCCGGATCGTCCGAGGCCGAGTTCCCGATGATGATCAGGACCGGCGACTGCTTCTTCCCGCCCATTTTTTCTTTCATGAGCCGGAAGGAACGGATGATGCCTGTCTGGTTCTTGTGAACATCGTAACGCGAAACCGCCGCGATGATCGGCCGCTCGGGGTCGATATTGCCTTCCTGGAAAAGATCATTGAGATTGTTCAAAGATTCTTCGCGCGTGTATTCCTGATTTTTTTTCCTCAACGGGTCGATCGAGGGGCAGATCTCATAGGCCGGGACCTGCAGATTCTCCCGGATGAATTCCTTCGCCGTAAAAACAGCGCCGTTGTACTGATTGATGTAGGGAAGGAGAAAACGCCAGATGCGCCGGCTGGCCCGGGACGTATCGATATGACAGCGCCAAATAGTATGACCAAAGAGAATGCCGTTCATGATCATGGCCGCCGGCTGAGGGTCGTGGATGGTGATCAGGTCGCCGACGATCCTAGTGTGTTGGGTGTTCTCGCCCAGGGTGTCCAGGTAGGCGTGGAAGATCTCCTCAAGGGCGATGGGCTGCTGAACCCCCTGCAGGAGGTTGTGGAATTTTTTAGTAACGCTGAAGAATTCGTCCGAGCCTTCGATCACGAACCAGCGGCCGTCGACCCCCAGGCTGCGCGCGAAGGGAATAATGCCCTGCAGCATTTCCGCGACCCCGCCGCCGATGCAGGTCGAATTGACATTGGCCCACACTTTGTGATGTAAGGGATCCGCGAACCGTTTAAGCCTTTCCAGGAAATCCTTGCCGACAAAAGGCTCGTAGCTTTTCAGCTCGACAGGGTCCAGATCGACATAAACATTTTTGAATTCCTTGCTCCGGTCGTCAAACATGACACTCTCCCGAGCTCCCAGCTGATCGATAAAGGGGAAAATCGTTCCGGGTATTCTATCGGCCGGAAAACGAATGAGATTGAGAACATTGTCAGGTCCCGTCAGGCCAGAGTAGACAAATTCTAAAGGTGGACAGGCCGGATGGACAGGTTAAACTGGTGCGTGTCTTGAGAAAAGATAACTTGGAGGAAGCCAATATGGACGTCGTCACCCGATCGTTCTTAACAACAATTAATGCACAAAAAGGGCCTCAGATCTATGAGCTCTCCGTGAAAGAGGCCAGGGAATTACTTTCCAAAGTACAGGCCGGTGAAGTGAAAAAACTTCCAGTGGATATCGATGACCGGGAGATCCCGTGCGGTCCTCAAGGGCGGGTCTCCCTACGGATCGTGCGGCCCAAAGCCGTGAATACGAAGCTTCCCGTGGTGATGTATTTTCACGGGGGCGGTTGGGTGCTCGGGGGCAAAGATACTCATGACAGGTTGATCCGGGAGATCGCGTGCGGCGCTCAAGCGGCGGTTGTTTTCGTGAATTTCACCCCATCGCCCGAGGCGCAATATCCCGTTCCGGTCGAAGAAGCTTATGCGGCCACAAAATATATCGCCGAAAACGGCCCAACATTCAACCTGGACTCTTCAAGATTAGCCGTGGCGGGCGACAGCGCCGGGGCGAACATGGCGGCGGCCGTGACCCTTCTGACAAAAGACCGTCGAGGACCCAAGATCGCTTTCCAGGTGCTCTTTTATCCCGTCACGGACGCGGATTTTGATACCCCGTCGTACCGGCAATTCGCCGAAAATTACTCCCTGACCCGTGAAGCCATGAAATGGTTCTGGGGCCATTATTTGCCCGATAAAAATTCAAGAAAGGAACCCACCGCATCACCGCTTCACGCGTCGCTCGACCAGCTGAAGCAATTACCGCCGGCCCTTATTATCACCGCCGAGTTGGACGTGCTGCGCGACGAGGGCGAAGCCTACGCGCATAGGCTCATGGAGGCCGGCGTTGATGTTGCGGCAGTCCGGTATTTGGGTGTCATCCATGATTTTGTGATGCTGAACGCGCTTTCAGGGACCCCGGCCGCGCAAAGCGCCGTTTCGCTCGCAAACCATACACTCCGAAAAGTTTTTGAACAAAGATAACAACCTCGGACGGATCTATTCACGTTGTGTCGCGGCACGAGCTCTCACTCAACTTCCCATAAGTCTTGATAGATTGTTTCGTGACGGAAAAATCCCTCACGAGGGAGCGCGGGAAGAATATGAGAAGGTGATTAGCTGGTTTTAGGGCCCGTAAGGCGAAACAGAGCCAAAGAACGGCTTTTGAGCGGGTAAGGTTGGGTGGGGAGGTGCACCGTGGTTCCAAGGTCCCCGGTTTTCGAAGTATCTAGTAGGAGTTCCCATTCGCTTTGGAGATCCTGTTGGGGGAACATAAATTCGATGTTTTCATGATGCGTGTTCATGAGGATCAAAAGAGTATCTCCCGTTATTTGTTCGCCGCGTTCATTCATTTCATGCAGAATGTTACCGGCGAGTCGCACGCCAAAACAGCGAATGAATCCGGCGGTCCATTCCTTATCGCTCATTTCACCCCCGACGGTATTAAACCATGTAATATCCTTAATATCCGAACCGCGAAGTTTTCTTCCGTAGAAGAAATGCCGGCGTTTGAGCACGGGTTGTTCCTGCCAGATCCGGACGACTTTCTTCACAAAATCTAAAAATTCTTTCCCGTTTTCAGTTAAATCCCAATGGAGCCAGCTGATCTCATTATCCTGACAATACGCGTTGTTATTTCCGAGCTGCGTGTGACCCAATTCATCTCCTCCACGGATCATAGGGACGCCTTGGGACAGAAGCAGGGTCGCGAAAAAATTTCTTCTTTGCCGCTCGCGAAGAACGTTGATAGCGGGATCTTGACTGGGACCCTCGGCGCCGCAATTCCAGCTCAAATTGTTGTTGTCCCCGTCAGCATTATTTTCCTGGTTCGCCTCATTATGCTTTTCGTTGTAACTTACAAGGTCCTGCAAGGAAAAACCATCGTGGGAAGTGATGAAATTAATGCTGGCATAGGGACGGCGGCCGCTTGATGCATAGAGATCGCTTGATCCCGAGAGGCGTGTGGCAAATTCCGAGAGTGTTTCGCAGTCACCTTTCCAAAAGCCTCTGACCGTATCCCGGTACTTTCCGTTCCACTCCGCCCAACCCACGGGGAAATTTCCGACTTGATAGCCACCCGCGCCGAGGTCCCAGGGTTCGGCGATCAATTTAACCTGTGAAAGGACAGGATCCTGGTGGATGACGTCAAAAAAGGAGCCCAGCTTATCCACATCGTAAAGTTCCCGGGCAAGCGCGCTTGCCAGATCGAACCTGAACCCATCCACGTGCATTTCGAGGACCCAATAGCGCAGACTATCCATGATCAGTTGGATGACCCTCGGGTGTTGCATATTCAAGGTGTTTCCACAGCCCGTAAAATCCATATAATAACGGAGGTTTTCTTTAGTAAGACGGTAATAAGCGCTATTATCAATTCCCCGGAGCGCGAGGGTGGGGCCAAGATGATTTCCTTCTGCCGTGTGGTTATAAACGACATCCAAAATAACCTCGATCCCCGCTTTGTGGAGCTCCCGGACCATATGTTTAAATTCAGCAACAGATTCGATGGGGGTCGGTGAGGATGCGTAGCGGAGGTCCGGGGCGAAAAATGCAAGGGTATTGTATCCCCAGTAATTGGTCAGTTTCTTTTCGACCAAATTCCGGTCGTCGATATGGTGATGCACGGGCATGAGTTCCACGGCTGTTACGCCGAGCTCGTTCAAATGCCGGATGGAGGCTTCCGAAGCCAGGCCGGCGTAGGTGCCTTGCAAGGGTTCGGGGATCTCGGGGTTGAGTTTGGTAAAGCCTTTCACATGGAGCTCATAGATCAAAGTCTTATGCCACGGGATCTTGGGGGCGCGGTCATCCCGCCATGTAAAATCCGGATCCACGACGGCGGCAAGAGGTGCGAAGGGGGCGTTGTCGTTTTCATCCAAAGAGAGATCTTCCACGGGATCCCCGACCTTGTAGCCGAACATTTCATCGCTCCAGCTAACGCGTCGGCCAATAGCCTTTGCATAAGGGTCCAGAAGGATCTTGTTAGGATTAAACCGGTGCCCTTGCTCGGGGGCGTAAGGTCCGTGGATCCGGTAGCCGTAAAGTTGTCCCGGGCGGATGCCGG
>CAZPCF010000122.1:0-5980 GCA_964585045.1 uncultured bacterium | reverse complement strand
GACCGGCGCGAGGATCATCGAAAGAACCACTACGAGACTCATGATTTTCTTCATTGTATTTCCTCCTGTTGTTTAGAACGTGAAACTTTCAGGCCTCCCAAGATTCCGTTCGTGATTTACTTTACTAAAAAAAAAATAATGATGCAACCGATATTTCAATTTTTTTTCAGCAAAGCCATCGCGAGGGAAAGTATCGGCCTCCCCCCCAAAAAGCTTAATAGGGCCCTTCCCACGGTTTTTTATCGCAAGAAGTACCTTCAAAAAACTCTTAAAGTCCAAAATGTGGCGAGACGATAAGAACAGACGAGCATATCACAATGGTTTTCAGGCACACCGCTCACCGGAAGGTCTGACTCCTGAGGGGTTCATCTGAAAGGGTGAGGCCGCTGTAAGAAAAACAAAGATCCAAAAATTAAATCGCTGACTTTTAAGGTGAGATAGACTATATTCTTGTAGTTTCGCCGAGAGTTGGGATGTGTTTTCTGGGGGCTTTTTTAATCCTATCGGGTGAAGGATCATGAAGATCGAAATATCAAATAGATTGTTAATCCTTTTGGTCATATTGGTGGGTCTGGCCGCTTATGCGTACGCCCCGTCTTGGGTGGTAAAACCAGGCATTGAGATCACGGACGCGAAAATGGCGGTGGGCTTGGACGACCAGTTCATGCCGATCCAGGCGACCGATGTTTTCCCCCGGGACACAAAACGGGTCTTCTGTTGGTTCTCATGGGACCTTTTTCCTTCTGCGCTTAATGGGATTTCCCGCAGAAAAAACCAGGGGGAGTTAAGCTGTCGGAAAGGTACACTACGGGTCGCATTATGGCAAGGGGTCGGCCCCAAAAAAGGCGCCTATATCCCTCCCCTGAAACGCCCAGGGGAGCTAGGGTCGATGCACTTTAATCCATTTCTTCCCTACGCAATCGACTAGAGTCAATTTTTCGTGTAGTTCATCCCAACGGTCTAACGCCTTGTGAAACCGTCCGCTCATTCCGGGGAACCGAGCGCGGCGTTTGAGCTTGCGCCGCTCGAGATACTGCCTTTTTTGAGCCTCTTTGTTGAACTGTCCAAACTTTATATTTTTTTCCTGAATGGTAGTTTGGACTGCCCCAATTTCATCTCCGATAAAATTGATCGGTATTGGGACTGTTCGACAAACTCATTTTTCTTTAGCATTTACTCGTCCCCTTTGGGGTCGGGGAAGATCCATGTTGTCCCGGGCCTTGAGATCGAAGCATCACGAATAAAGAACGGGGTAAAAGAGGGTTCCTCCGGATAGACATATCCGCCAAAACAGTTTCTTATTTTCTTCAGGGTCTGAGATCTTGGCTGCGTGATCCCAGCCTCGATCTTGGCGATATGTTGCTGGGTCAGGCCCGTTTTCCGTGACAATTCCGTTTGCGTCATTTTTTGTGAACGGCGCATATCCTTGATCGCTTGTCCCGTCTTTTGCTGTTCAGGATCGGCATGGACCTCGGCCTTTGGCCTCACAAAAGGGGTCCCCTTCGCTTTGAGGTCTTTGACCAGGTATTCATAAACCCCTCCCCAGAAGAGGACCCGCTCGTGATTCCAGCTATCTTTGCGCATTTGGCGTTTGATCGCGGGCCAGTTCCTCAGGAAATTTTCTTTGTTCAAGTAATCGCGGAACACTTCTCTGGGGAGATTGGCATTCGCCAAAAGCCTGGCGGCATACAGGAAAAAAGAGGGATGCCCGGGATCCTTCAGGATCTGACGCACCTCTTTTTCAGTTCTATTGACGTTCCACAGCCACGCTCCTGCGACACCCATGATCACATCATCCCTTCGTATAAACGGTTGATCTCATTTGAAAAATGCCGGTCGAGATCCCGGAACTCCAACGGAGCCTTGGTCCTGATATCCAAAAGCTCTATCTTCATTGTCATGCGGTCGAAAGACCGGTACCAATTACACAATCCTTCGATCTGCAAGCCATCACAATGCTTCAGGGCGAAAACGGAAAGGGGCTGAAACCGGGTGGAAAGATGATAAAGGTCAAAAAGATCTCTCGCGGTCTGGCGGCCGCCTTCCACATGCCGCTTCCCAACACGATCGATCTTTTCGATCACACCCGTAGCCGCATAAATTTTTCTCAAATAGATGTCGGACAATGAAAGAACGTGAACCCCGTTCATTTCCATGAGAGGTTCTAGGAGCTCCTGCGCATCTTCAACGAAATCGATCCTCAACGCATTCTTAGGATCGATCACAAGATCATAGTGGCTATGGCGAACCATTCCTTCTTTTTTTTTCCTCTGCTCCGCGACCCGTTTCATGGCTTTGCCTGTTTTCCCTTCTACCCAGCCCACAATCGCATCGACCTGTCCGTTCGTATAATCCTGTGAAAAAAGATCGAGATCATAGGATTCCCGATGATGCTGAAAATGATAGTTCGCTAACGCAGTTCCGCCGGCCAGATAAAATCCGCCGAGTCTCCCTGCCAGGATCCTCAAAACATCTTTTTGGTATTGAAGTATTTTTTCCATAGGGCTCAGTGCCTCACCTAATACAATGATACACATATTTAGTTGTATTTTCAAGCGTTTTACATATTTTTAGTTGTATTTTTATCGTAAGTTATTTATTTTAAACGAGTTACGAATTTTAATATTCAGCGAGGTTGTCCCTGAAACGGGGTCTGGATTCGAAGGCGCAGCGATCACTCTCTCGCGCTTACTAGGCTTGCACCGATGTGCAAGCACCCCAAAGTTGGAGCACAGGGTCAGCTCCGTACTTTGACGGCATATCCTTTTTCCAGCAACAAGTTATTAAGGTAAATCAGTTCCCCGGTTTTGCCTGTATAACACCCGGGCCCTGTGGCCCCAGTGCCTCCCGTCGAAGCTTTGAGGCTTCGTACGGGAAGGAACACATCGCCCAAATACCGGTCGTATTTGTCGGGCTCCACGGTCTTGAGGGTGATAAATTCGAGACCTTGGAGGGCGTTCTCGACGAAGCGTTTGGCAGTCTTGCCTTCGGACGTATCCATTTCCGGACAATCGATCGCGCGCAAACGAATGTACTGGCGCGTGGTCGTATCAAAACCCAGGTCTACGACCACTCGCAGGGTATCGCCATCCACGATCTTTTCGATCTGCGCCCGGTAAACATAAAGCGTGTCCGGGGTCCTGTCCGTCTTTTGAAGCTTGTAGAGGCCATCCCCTGTTTTGACGGATTCCACGATATCGCCGGACTTGAATGTTTTGCTCGTGACAGCATCAAGATGCCGGCAACAGCTGAAGCCCAGATCCACAAGAAGTTTTCCGTTCGTTGTCTCCGGATCCAATATCCGATAGGCCCAAAAAGGGCCGAGCGCGGGAACGCTGAGAAGGGACGGCGCCTTGCCCTCGGAGGCCTCGACGCGTCCCGCCCACAAGAGATTGCGGATCTCGATCTCGAGGTCTCGCGAGGACCATGCCTCTCTCGAGGCCTCGTCGGCCAGCGCGAGGCGCTTGCTTTGGTCCGGCACCGCGATCAGCGCCCGGTAATGCGCCCAAGTCATATTTCTCCGCGCGGAGAAGTATGGAAAACTTTCGGCAAATCTCATGCAGCGATAAAAGACCTTTTCCCCAAGCCCGAGATCCTTCGAAAGCCTGGCAACGACTTGCTGATGACGCTCCTGCCGTTTTCCCGGAAGGCGTTCGAGGTGTTGATTAATGAGTTGACCGGTCTCCCAATACGTGCGGACTTTGGCTTCTTCGATCTTTTGCTGGCCGAAGAGAAGCGTTTTCTCTATTTTTTTCCGGAGTAAGGCGTAGGCAGACAGGGACGGGGTCGTCATACCGGGGATTATAGCGTGAGAAATAAAAACGGGGAACGGATAACGGAGGGAGGGTGTCGGAGGTTCAATTCCTCTCAACACGAAGGGGCCTGGCCCACAGGCCAGGTCCCGATTTTCCCGTTTCTTTTCTGAATAGAAAAATCGGGGTGAGAGGAATTGAACCTCCGACATCTTGCTCCCAAAGCAAGCGCTCTAGCCCCTGAGCTACACCCCGATGGACTTTAGTGTTTCATTTTTTAAATTGCTCATCGGGGTTGTATTGACCTCCATGATTCTTTAAGACAAAGTCAATGCACCCCGAAACCCCGCTAGTCCCCTTGCGTGTGACGCGGGACTTCTAGCATTTCTCTTAATTTGTCAAAACTTCGGGATTGTCCCGATTTTCCGATGATCTTAGACTGGAATTGGGGCACCCCGACACAGATCGCATTTTAAGGCAAGCGGAATAAAGAAAAAAGGTATTTGTTGGCGAGATCCTTCGATCCCATGCCGCGGCATGTCGCTCAGGATAAGTGGGGCGAGAAATCTTCGCCCCCTTAAAATATCGACCGCTCTTTGTAGACGCTCAAAACAAGCCCCAGACACATGCAGGTCATGATAAAGGAAGACCCCCCGTAACTGACCAGGGGAAGCGGCACCCCGGCGATCGGCATCAGGCCGATGGTCATCCCGATATTGATCACGACATGCGAAAAAAGAAGCGCGAGCACTCCCCCGCAAAGCATCTTCGCCTTCACATCCGTCGTGCGCTGCATGACCAGAAAGATCGAGTGAAAAAGGAACCCGTAGAGGCACAGCACGAGAAGGGCCCCGAGAAATCCCAATTCCTCTCCGATCACACAGAAAATAAAGTCCGTGTGGTGTTCGGGCACAAAATGAAGCTGCGTCTGCGTCCCGCCCAAGTAGCCTTTCCCCCAGAACCCTCCCGACCCGACCGCGATCTTGGACTGGAGGGCCGTGTAGCCGGAACCCAGGGGGTCCAGATTAGGGTTCAGGAATACCATCAAACGTTTTTTTTGATAGGCTTTGAGAAATCCCCAGGCTAAGGGAGCGGCCAATGCCAGCGCGCCAAAACTCGCGACCAGGAAACGCTTCCGCACGCCCCACAGGAAAAGAATGACGACCGACATGGGAATAAAGAGGAGCGCCGTCCCGAGATCGGGTTGTTTGATGATCAGAAAGAGAGGGACCGCCAGAAGCAAAAGCGCGATCGTCACCGTCTTCGTCTGCCCTTCCCAGGGATGATGCGACCCCAGGAAATTGACGCTGGCCAAAAGCGCCCCGACTTTTGCGAATTCGGAGGGCTGGATCGCGACCGGACCCAGCGTCAGCCACCTCTGGGCGCCCAGGACCTTGCTGCCAAAAAAATCGACCAACACAAGCAGGATAAGCGTCAGGACATAAAAGGGATACGAAACACCCAAAAAGGGGCGGTACCCGATGAAAGGCACGCCCACGAGCACCGCCAAACCCGCGAGGATCCAGAAGACCTGTTTGGCTTCGTAGTTCCCGGGGTCGCGGTAGGACGCGCTGTAAATGAAAAGGATCCCGATCGCCGCCAAAGCTACGACCGAAAAAAGGAGCGGGAAATGGATCCCGTTAAGCAACCGGCGCAGCATGAAGGTCCTTCCACGCCTCGAGCACCTGTTTCACAAGCCGTGCGCTCGTGATGCCCCCGGATCCGCCATGCTCCACGAACACGACGAATGCGATCTTCGGGTCTTTGTAGGGAAAAAATCCGGTCATCCAGCTGTGCGCCTTCTGGGGCGGCGCTTGTGCGGTCCCGGTCTTGCCGGCCAGTTTATCAAAATCCACGCGTGCCAACTGCCCTGTCCCGTAGTCGGACTCCACGACCTGAAGCATGCCCCTTCTGATCACATCGAGATTCTCCTCCCGGATGGCCACCCGGGGGGGTTCCGGTATGACCGTGCGGTCCTGGACGACCAGGTGGGGTTCCACGACCCTACCGTTCTTCGCGATGATCGAGGTGAGGCGAAGGATCTCGAAGGGGGTCACGAGCATATAACCCTGCCCGATCGCCATATTGAGGGTCTCGCCCTGGTACCAAGGCTGATTGAAACGAGCTTTCTTCCACGCAGAATCCGGGATGAGACCGGGGGCCATGCGCGAGATCTCGAGCCTCAAGGGCTCGCCGAGGCCGAGTACGTGGGCGTAATGCGCGATCTC
>CAZPCF010000121.1:0-6031 GCA_964585045.1 uncultured bacterium | reverse complement strand
GGTACATAGCCGGGAGCTTCATGGGGCGATCCGGGCGGGCAGCCTTGCGAGCGGCCGCGCCGAGGTGAGGGGGGCGGTGGAAATTGCCGTGCGGCTAAACGCTGAACTTAATAAGTTGCGTCCTGAGTTGGGAGCTGATGTGCCGATCGTGAGAGCGACGCGAGAAGGGGTGCTCGAGATCATCTCGCCGCGGGGGCTCGGCATCGTGGAGGTAAAAAACCCCATAGCCATCACCGTGAACGAGCAGAAGGAATTTAGCATCACACACACGGTTTCAGCAACCGGCGAGGAACGGACGGACATTTTGCCGCTGATCCTTCCCTATAAGTTTGCGAAGCCGATTGCACTTGAAGATTACCCGGCTGGGACCGGTACCGCCGCCCGCGCTGAGGTGAGGGAGGGTGTGATGTCGGGCCGTCAACTTTCCCAAGAGCTTCTTGCTATGGCGGATCCGGCCCAAAGATCGGCAGATGTCCAGGAGGCCCTTTTGGCCGCATCGGGTTATGTGAAGCAAATGAGGGGAAGGATCGATGTCGCGGCCTTGGTCAATGATATTGACGATCAGATACAGATCGCGGAGGATGCCGAGGACACAGGATCCGCTGAATCTTTGCAGCAAGTTGCAAGCGGCCTCCGTACCTTCCTTGCCGCTCGCTCCGAGATGAGGGCCATGACTCCTGAGCAGCGCGAAGAGTTAAGCGCGGGCACCGATCGGCTGCTTCAGGATGCCAATGCATTATTGTCGACGGTCGAGAAGGAAAAAGGCTGGAATGCAAAGACCCAGAGCGATTTTTCACAGATCATGAGCCGGGCATTGTTGGCTGCCAGAGCCGGGTATGAGGATGGAGCCCGCGCAATGCGCGCGGTCGCTTATGTCTCGCCCAATATACCGGGAACGACGGAGCGTGTCCAGAATCTCATTGCCGGGATCGTCGCTCTCCAAAAAGAACTTGCGCGGCCCCAAGCCCAGGGCTGGTTGGCTGCGCCGCTTCTCCGGAATTATGCCGTCAAGGCCGCTTTGGGTTTATCTATATTGCCGATGGGTCTTTTGATGGCGATTCTTGCTTCTGCCGCTTTCTCGCGCCTGGAAAATGCCGGTTTAAACCCTTTCCTGAAGACGGAGCTCATATGGGGTTTTGGTATTGTGGCAGGAGCCATTCTCGTTGCCTTGACGGTCAAGATCGTTTTGGACCTGACTGTGGGGTCTGTGAGCCAGTCCGTGAAGCTGGCACCGATCGTTCAAAACATCTTGGATAAGATCAAAATCAAGCCGCGCGGGAACCGGCATATGAATCTGTTCGATCGTGTGACGTTATCCGACTATCCTATACTTGAAATTCAGAAGATCTGGAATCAATTCCGTGTGCGACAGGTCACTCAGGAACTCACGGAGATCAATCGCCAGCTCGATGCGATGAGCGCATTGCCCGACAATGACCCAAGGATCGTTCGTTTGCTTGACCGTCTCAGCAAGTCGGATGAGGAGCTTTCGCGGTTGCAAGGCCGTTCCGAGGTGAGGGGAATGAAGCCATGGAGCGAGATCGGAGTTACGGAAAAACTAGTCCGGATCAGCGTGTTGTCGCTCGGGGTTTGGACCGTTCTGGGGATCTTTGCACCGATCGCCGTGATGGCATTTACGAACCTGAAAATTTTTGATCTTGGATTTTTGGATAGTTCCGTGCGGATCTGGGGGGTGCTGATCGGTGTGGTGGGGGGCACCTTGGCTGTAGACGCGTTTGCGAAATGGTACAGCTCTGCGTTTCCGACGCGGAAGCAAAACCGCCGGTTGAGCGGGTTTGAAAGCTGGTTGACGCGGCTAGGAGAAAGATCGCCCGTTGCGGCGGAGCCTCGCAGTGCAAATCCTGAGCTCCCCGCGGTCACAAATGTTGCCACGCCTGTTGAAATCCCTCGGCGGTTCCCGACCCGGGAAGAGATCTTGGGTCCTTCGGCCGTCTCGCCCAAGACCGAGGTGCCACCTGCACCTCGCTCCGAGGCACGGGCACTGCAACTTCCGGATGTGTTGCCGGATGAGGACTTACTGATCTCTCTGGAAGAGATTTTTAATAATCAAATAACGTTTCCTGCAGACATGGTGGCCCAGGCAAGAGAACTTTTTGGCCTTATTCCTGCGGCTCTGTCGCCGGATACCCGGATCGAGGCACAAGAACTTGTCAACACGGCCAATGCCTATCGCGCTGAGGTGAGGGGGCTTGCCCCGATCACGGATATTGAATGGACGGATGCGCAAACGCCTTTGAGGGTGACTTTTGAGGATGGATCGATGCTCTTTTTTGATAACGAAATTCTTGGCCCCGGTCGTCTTCAGGTCGAGATCAATGACAACTTGGGGCTGGTCGGGACACTTCAGATCGGGTTAAAGAATGGCAAGGTCGACACAGTCTCTGATGTTGCGTGGGCAAAATTCGCAGGTCCCACGAGTGAAGCGAAATTAAGGGCGCGCGGGGATGTTGTCCGCGATTGGCTGATCAAGCAAAAAGGCCAAGCGCTGGCTGAAAGTATACGCCGCGCTGAAGTTCGCTCAGCCGTTGCCGCGAGGCAAGAGCTTTCAAAACAGGTTGAACGTATCCTCGCCCAAGAGCATCCTTTGGAGCTTCAAAAATTAAAGGACGTAGCTTCGGAGTTTGGCTTGGAGTCTCTGGATGGGGTTTTTTCAGGCATCGTGATACCTAGCGAGGGGGAAATGACGGCCCAGCAGACAGTGAATGTTTTAATACGGCTTGTTCAAGTCAAACGGGGTGAAGTCAATTGGAAGAATTTCTTTGCCGCTATGGCAGCTGTCCAGAAAGGCAATCCGTTGATGACGGTCTCGGATCTGCCCGGAGGCATGGTGGCTGTGAGGACTACGGGTTTTGATCTGGTTGAACTTGAAAGTATGGTTTTGAGGCTTGCGACAAACACGCAGTTAGTCGAAGGGTATGTTATCCCGAGCGATGCTGAAGGTGTGGATCAGGACGCAATCTTGTTGGCCATCGATGGGATCCGGAACACCTTTGATCATAAAGGACAAAAGATTGGTGATCGCGTCAAGATTGAATTTGAAAAATCCTCCAGGCTTTCCGATAAAGCGCGCGCCCAAGCTTCGGCTATTAAACGCGAGAATTCCTCGAAGGAGAGTTTTGCAGTGGCGTTTCTGTTCGAAGAGGGTGTGCGCGTTACGGGCCAGTTTAATGGAACGATTCTGCGTGCTCAAGAAAAGGCAGCGAGACGGAATGCATCCATACGCAGTTGGCTCGCTTCTATGGTCGCGCTCAATAGTGTTGACCAAGTCAACCAACTGTTATTCAAGCAACTGAGTGACCGGAATGTCCTCAAGCAGAAGGGCGACGGTTACGAAATCGACGAAATCTTACTGAGCGGTCTTGCCAAGCTCTGGTCGGATATATTGACCCAGAAAGCCACCGCAAAGTCGGCATAAGCTTAACAAGAACGAACTTTTTCAAAGCCCGGTCTTGGCTCCTCCCGAGACCGGGTTTTTCTTTTCCATCCTCCGCCGTGCCCTTTGAACGCTCCGGGTTCGTGCTGGGTGGGAAAAGATGGGGCGGTCCCAATGCCTATCAATTTTGGCTTGTTGAAATTGGGGCCGTCCCAAATACCATGCTTGGAAAGAAAGAAAAAAGTTGGGGCGGGGCGTTGACAGGGGAAAGCTCGGGAGTATAATACACGCATGCGAGACTTACGGGTCTCGACTCACCTGCAGAGGTTCGTGGCCACCAGATCCCCACTCGGTCACGAACCTCTTTTTTTTCAGCCGTGAGCGGTTTTCAGCGAACGGACCGATCCGCCAAGCTTTTTGGCGGATTCGCGAAATCGGTGTATTATTGCGAAAGGACTGATCCCTGCCTACCGGCAGGCACGCGCCGCGCTTTATAGCGAATAGGTTGAAATGATTTGAGGAGGGGCTTATGGAACCGGACAAAGACATACGCTTTACAGAAAAGAAAGTGGATGAAAGCTGGAAGGAACAGGCAGAAAGTGTCAAGGTGAAGGCCGCTGCTTCCCAGCCTGCCGCAAAATCCAAGCCCGTTGAAACATCCAAGAATTTCCTGAGCCTTGTGCAGTCGCTCGGGTATCAAGCCCTCATGAACCTCGGAGAGATTCCCAACCCTATGACCCAACAGACCGAGCTCAATCCCGAGGGCGCCAAGGAGGCGATCGATCTTTTGATCGCGCTCCGTGACAAAACCCAGGGGAATTTGAGCGACGACGAAAAGAAAATGCTCGAGACGCTCCTCACCCAGCTTCAGATCAAATTCTCCCAGAGCGTATGAAAGGCAAGATCCTCCGTTTCGCCATCAGCTTTGCCGCGATAGGGCTTATTATCTTTTTCATGCGTGGCAAGCTTCACGAATCCATGGCCATACTCCGCCACGAGGTCGTGTGGGGCTGGTTCGCTGCGTCCATCGGTGGTTACTTTATCGGGCTTGCTATCATTTCCGTCCGGCTCCAATGGGTCTTCCGGGTTCAGGATATACGCATGACCTTTCGGGAGTGTTATCACCTCGGTTTTGTGGGACTCTTTTATAATCTGATGCTGCCATCCTCCGTGGGCGGGGACGTGGCCAAGGCCGTTTACGCCTACAAGCATTCGGGAAAAAAGATCGAATCAGCGACTTCGATCCTTCTGGACCGCCTGCTCGGATTTCTCGCGACGATCCTCATGGCGACGATCGGGCTCTTGTGTTTCAGTAAAGAAGTTGAGAGCCCCTACGTCGATTACGCGGTCTATGGGGCGCTCGGATTGATCGTGTTTTTCGGGGCTTTTTTCACAAGCCGGCGTTTTGCCCGTCTGTTCAAAGGGCTCGCGCGTCTCATCCCGAGCGAGAAATGGAAAATGCAGCTCGCCGAAGTTTATCATGCGATCTACGGTTACCGGCATCATCACGGTCCCGTTCTGATGGCGATCCTGCTTTCTTTTGTGGGGCAGGCTGTTTTTATCTCCACGAATTACTGGCTTGCCCTTTCTATTGGTGCCGATATCAACTTCTGGAAGTTTTTTATCTTGATACCCGTTATTTCCATCGTTAGTATGGCACCTTCGATCGGCGGGCTTGGCGTGAGGGAGGCAAGTGTTCTGTATCTCTTTAGCCGTTATCTTTCTCCGGAGAGGGCCCTTGCGCTGACGCTTTTGATGGATATCGTGATCTATTCGTTCAGCATCGGTTCCGGGATCTGGTACGCGTTCCGTGGCGGGTTGAAGCAACGGCACGTCGAAGGCGTGGAAATACTGCAGCCCCCAAAGAAATAGTTTAGAATTGAGGGGTCGGAGATTTTTCCCGACCCACTCACCCTGAGCGAGCCCTGTTTTGCCGGGCGGAATCGAAGGGCTTCTTTAATGGGATCCTTCGGCTCCGCTCAGGATGACTCCCTCGGGGGAAAGCATTCCGAGGGTCAGTTTCGAATCAAGTCGGAGAGCATGTCCTTATGAAAAAAATTCTTGTGGTCCATGGTCCGAATTTGCAGCTCCTGGGAGAGCGGGAAGTCCCGGTCTATGGCAAAGTTACACTGAAGCAGATCAACGAAGCCCTTGAGAAGGAAGCCAAAGTGCTCGGCGTCGAGCTTGAGATCCTCCAGAGCAATCACGAAGGTGAGATCGTGGACCGTATCGGTAGCGCGCGCCGGGAATTTACGGGGGTTTTGATCAATCCCGCTGCTTACACCCACACCAGCGTTGCGATCCGTGATGCCTTGGCCGCTTGCGGCCTTCCGGCCGTGGAGGTTCATTTAAGTCACATCTATAAGCGCGAGGATTTCCGGCAGCATTCCATGACCGCTCCGGCATGTGTTGCCCAGGTGACGGGGTTTGGTAAAAACAGTTATCTTCTGGGCCTGCGGGGCCTCGTGGCTTATGTTTCCAAAGCGAGTTCCGTTTATTCTTCTAAAAAAACCGTTAAAAAAGCACTTGTTGCGAGGAAAAGAAAATGAATATCAAGGAGATCAAAGAACTTTTAGAGCTTATGGCGGAGCATAATGTCGGTGAGATTGAGATCGAGAAAGATAACGCCAAGATCAA
>CAZPCF010000120.1:0-6039 GCA_964585045.1 uncultured bacterium | reverse complement strand
AAAATCAGAACGCCTGAGCCGGATGCTCCAGAAGATCAATCTTCCTCACGTGGTCCTCAACGCCAAGTATCATGAAAAAGAAGCCGAGATCGTAGCACAGGCCGGACAGCCGGCCGTGGTGACGATCGCGACCAATATGGCGGGTCGCGGAACGGATATTGTGCTCGGGCCCGGCGTGGCAGAAAAAGGCGGGCTGACGGTGATCGGTACCGAACGGCATGAGGCCCGGCGCATCGATAATCAGTTGCGTGGCCGTTGCGGACGCCAAGGCGATCCGGGTTCCTCCAAGTTCTTTATTGCGATGGAAGACGAACTTATGCGGCTTTTTGGATCGGACAGGATTTCTTCCATGATGCAACGTCTCGGGATGCAGGAAGGGGATGAGATCCAGCATCCCCTTGTAAGCCGGGCCATGGAGACGGCCCAGAAGCGTGTGGAGGCCCACAATTTCGAGATCCGCAAACACCTGCTTGAATATGATGACGTCATGAACCGTCAACGCGAACTGATCTATGGCGAGCGCGATCTGGTCCTGAAGGGTTCTCCGGACGAACTGAAGAAGCATGTTCTTCTGATGGTCGAGAATGTGGTGGAGAACTTGGTGCTGACCTATATTAATCCGGATATTCGCGAAGAGGACAAGAACCCTGAAGGGTTGATCACGGCTTTGAGCGAGAAGTTCGGTGCGGGTTTCCGTGAAACGGTGGAGAAGAACCTGGATGACATGGATGGATTGTTGGAAGCCTTGGAAGAAAAAGTGGGTGAGCAGCTGAACCGCCGGGAACAAGAATTCGGTCCGGAACGCATGCAATATCTGGTGCGTTACATCCTACTTCAGGTGATCGACATGAAATGGAAGGAGCATCTCTATGGGCTCGACAATCTCCGGGAGGGGATCGGGCTCAGGGCCTACGGTCAACGTGACCCTCTTGTGGAGTACAAGCGTGAGGCCTTTGACATGTTCGATCAAATGACGGACAGCGTTAAGGAAGAAGCCGTCGAACTTCTCTTTCGTGTTCAGGCGGTCCATGAAACCAAGCTTGCAAATCCGATCGAAGAGTCCAAGGCCCAGTATATTCATCCCGAAGCGAGTTTTTCAGAAAGCAAAGGGCCGTCTCCGACGAAATTGCCGCGAGGCATGGGTGCCCCGTCGCCTTTTTCGCCGCGCAATGAGGCTCCGGACAATCAGGCTCCGGCTCCTATCAAACGGTCCCATGAAAAAGTCGGCCGCAACGATCCCTGTCCCTGCGGCAGTGGCAAGAAATATAAAAAATGTTGTGGCCAAAACGAATGAAGGGGACTCGCACTTCGTTCCTCGGGATTCGAAAAAACAAGTCCCTAGTTCCGCGTCCAGGTTTTTTACCATGAAGCCTCCCGTCGAAAGAAGTACCCCGTATTCCGTACTTCGTACGCCGTACCTTTATCAAATAGTCTCAGGTCTTCTCCTTGCGCTCTGCTATCCCTCCACAGGCTGGGGATTCCTCGCCTGGTTTGCCCTCGTGCCGCTTCTTGCCTCTCTCGATCACGCTCAAAACCACTCGCAGGCCCTGGGTTTTGGGCTGATCACCGGGATCGTATTCTGTGGTTTATCCATGCACTGGCTTACGCACGTGTCGACCTTAGGTTGGCTGCTTGTGGTGCTGATGGAATCGGTTTATATCATGCTATTCGCCTGGTTCGCGTATGTGGGGATCAAGTCCCAAAAGCCTGTTCTGTTCAAGACTATATGGATCACACTTGCATGGACGGTCACGGAATTCCTGCGTTCTGAGATGCCGGTGTTCGGCTTTGGATGGAATTTGCTGGCATATTCCCAGAGCTCCTACGTCCCGCTCATTCAGTTTGCCAATGTTTTGGGGGCCTATGGTTTTGGGTTCTTGATCGTGTGGGTGAACGCGTCCCTTTTTTATGCCTGGTTCAGGCGCAAAACCTGGAGAACGGCTCTGAGTTTGGTCGCAGCCGTGGCTTTGGTGCTGACGGGACTTTTGAGTTATGGAAGAGTGACGCTCGCAAGGCCGGTCGATCCGAAAGAATATTTGCGCGTTTCAGTGATCCAGGGGAACATCCCGCAATCTGTCAAGTGGGAGGTCATGGCCAAGGAGAAGATCCTCGATATCTACGAAAAATTGACCCAGCTCGCGGCGTTTGAACAGCCGGATTTGATCATTTGGCCGGAGGCAGCTTTCCCCGGTTATTTCAATAGAGATCTTCAGGCGGAGCGGATCTCCCGGCTTGCGGGAAAGATCCAAACACCGCTTTTGATCGGCGGGCTTGAATGGGAAAGTGAAAAAGAATCCTATAACAGCGCTTATTTCTTGAAAAAAGACGGCGCTTCCGGACAGCGTTACGACAAGCTCCGGCTCGTGCCGTTTGGGGAATACATCCCGCTAAAGTTTATTTTCGGATGGACCACGCCTGTTGCGAACGCGCTTGGGATCAGTGATTTCAACGCGGGGGTTGTCCCCGTGGTCTTTCGCTGGGCGCGCGAGGACTGGCCCTTCGGGGTCCTGATCTGTTTTGAGGATATTTTTCTGGATCTTGCACGAAATTTGACGGACGGTGGTTCGAAATTCCTCGTTGTGATCACCAATGATGCCTGGTTCGGAATGACCGGCGCGCCCTTCCAGCATCTTCAGGCTTCGATCTTTCGCGCGGTCGAGAATGGCGTGGCGGTTGTGCGTGCGGCCAATACCGGCGTCTCATCTTTCATTTCCCATCGAGGGCGCGTTCTTGCGACCGTGAAGGATCCCAGGGGGCAAGAGATCTTTGTGATGGGGCAGAAGACGCTGGATCTGCCGCTTGTGACGGATCGGACACTTTTCCGGCAGGGCGGTTTTCTTTTTCCCCATGTGGCAATCGCGTGTTTTCTGATTTTCGGATTATTTTTGCGCAGTAAAGGAAGAGGAGAACAAGCACCTTTTTCGAAAAAAAAGGTGCCTGTCCCCTTAACTCTGATCGTTGCGCTTTGCGCGTTGAGCTTGTCAGGCTGCGTCCGTGTGGTCGGCAGTGCCGGATATACCAAAGTAAATGCTGATGGAGAAACCACGGAGAAGCGGGCTGGCTTCGACACGGACGATCTCGTACGGAAAGGCAAAGCCCCGGGGAGCATCGCCATATAAATAAAGGCAGAATGCTTACCGAATAGAGGGGGTCGTAGGTGTCCATTAATTTCGTGCACGAAAAGAAACTTCAAAAACCCCAAGTATCCTCCAAACAAAAAGTACTTTTGGTATTATTCGGGTTTTTTTTGTCTTTCGGGTTCCTGGAGGCTGGATTGCGTTTAGGCGGTTTTGTCCTGCTTTCCATACAAGAGCACGGGAATTCACAGTCCCTCAAACAAAAAAGCACCTACCGCATTCTCTGTCTGGGAGAGTCGACCACTCAAGGACAATACCCACGATTTCTTGAGCAAGTCTTAAATCAGCATAATGTGGGAGTGCGTTTTAGCGTGATCGATAAAGGCAAAGGCGGTACGGACACCTCAACAATATTAAGTCACGTAGAATCTTATTTGACCGAGTATCATCCGGACATGGTGGTTGCGATGATGGGAGTTAATGACGGGGGAGCCCACATGCCTTTTGAAGCAGCCACTACTTCCAAGGGGATACTCTTCATGAGGTCTTTTAGGACTTATAAACTGATAAAACTCCTTGGTTTGCATCTCGCGACAAAAGCCAAGGAAATGGGACTTTATAAACCTGACGAAGATGGGCGCAGTTCCGGAAAAGCCCAACCTTATCTTCCGGGTGCCGGGTTAAAAGAATCTTATAATGAATCCGTTTTAACCGAAGACTCCTTTAAAAAAGCCATCGAACTTGATCCTAAAAACGATGATGCCTACATTGATTTAGGGCGGTCTTATCGGGAGCAAGGTAAATTCTCCCAAGCTGAGGACTCTTTCAAGAAAGCTATAGAGCTTAATCCTAAAAACGATTTTGCGTATGCCGAGCTAGGACGGCTCTATCGAGAGCAAGGCGAACTCTCCCTAGTGGAAGACCTAATTGAGAAAGCCATCGAGCTTAATCCTAAAAACGATTTTGCTTATCTCGAATTAGGACGGCTTTATCAAGAACAGGGCAAATTTCCCCAATTTGAAGACTTAATCAAGAAAGCCATCGAGCTCAATCCTAAAAACGATGAGGCCTATGTCGATTTAGGGTGGCTTTATCACGAGCAAGGCAAATCCTCCCAAGTTGAAGACATGATTAAGAAAGCCGTCGAACTTAATCCTAAAAATGATTACGCCTATATCGAATTGGGACGGTTTTATCGCGAGCAAGGCAAATTCTCGCAAGCCGAAGATTCTTTCAAGAAAGCCGTTGAGGCTAATCCTCAATACGATAAAAGCTACTTTAAATTGGGATGGTTTTATTGGGAGCAAGGCAAATTCTCCCAAGCCGAAGATTCTTTCAAGAAAGCCATCGAGCTTAATCCTGAAAATGATAATGCCTACGTCGAATTGGGGGGGTTCTATCGGGAGCAAGACAAATTCTCCCAGGCCATAGACCCTCTTAAGAAAGCCATCGGACTTAATCCTAAAAACGATTTTGCTTATGTCGAATTAGGGCGGTCTTATCGAGAGCAAGGAGAATTCTCCCAAGCCGAAGATTTTTTCAAGAAAGCCATCGAGCTCAATCCTAAAAATGATAATGCCTACGTCGAGTTAGGGCGGCTTTATCGAGATAAAGACAAATTCTCCCAAGCCGAAGACGCTTTCAAGAAAGCTATCGAGCTTAATCCTAGAAACGATAACGCCTATTTTAAATTGGGGGGGCTTTATCGGGAGCAAGGAAGATTTTTTCAAGCCGAAGACACTTTCAAGAAAGGCATCGAGCTTAATCCAAGAAATGATCGCATATTTGGAGTCATGGCGTCGTTATACGAAGAAATGGGCGAACATAAGTCGGCAAGGGAATATGCTGAGAAGGTGAATACAGCCAGGCTGAAATATTATAGTCTTATTGCAGTCAGCAATTACCGCGAACTAAAGGAAATTCTGGATAAAAGGGGAATAAGATTAGTTTGCGTGCAGTATCCTGTGCGCAATGTCGAGCCGTTAAAGGAAATATTTGGGAAAGATGAAGGCATTATCTTTGTAGATAACGAGAGGGTATTCAAGGAAGCCATGAAGAAATCAAGTTATAGGGAGTATTTTGTAGATATATTTGGCGGTGAATTTGGTCATTGCACTCAAAAAGGTAACAAGCTTCTAGCTCAAAATATCGCAGAAGTCATCCTTGGGGAAGTATTTAATAAGTAGTAAAATCAACTTTGAATTCCTGGGGCGCATAACTTAACCCGGTACTAAGAAGCTTTTTATGACCAGCTTTCTATCTAAATCGGACGGCGCCCGTTTTTCAGCTCGAGAAGGGAACCCTTGCACACACCAAGGTAACGTTGGATATCAGATGAGGGAAAGACCGCCGTCGGCGACGAGGGTTTGGCCGACGATCCAGGAAGATTCGGGGGAGCAGAGGAAGGCGACCACTCGGGCGAGGTCTTCCGGTTTTCCGATCCTTCCTCCCGGAGTTCTTTTCAGGATTTCTTGTTTGAATTCGTCGAAGAAGGGGAACATTTTGAGCGCGTCGGTGTCCACCAACCCGCCCGAAACACAATTAACGCGTATTCCTTTCGGCATTAATTCTACTCCCAGATAACGAACTGTAGTTTCGATTGCGGCCTTGGAGATGCCGATAGCTCCATAAGTGGGGATGAAACGGTGCGCACCAAGGCTTGAGAGAGCGATGATGATGCCTTCCTTTTTTGTTTCCATGATCGGAAGCGCCTTTTGCGCAAGCGCGAGGAATGCCTTGGCATTGATATTCATCGAAAGATCCCACTGGTTCATCTTGAGGCGATGTACGGCTTTGAAGGCACCGAGCGCGGCATTGTGGATCAGGATATCGAGCGTTCCAAACGTCTTGAGGACGTCTTCGAAGAGAGTTTTATGCGCGTCCAGGTCGCCGACATTGGCCTGGAACGCGGCGGCTTTTACGCCTTTGGCGAGAAGCTCCGCGATGGTTTTCTTGGCGGCTT
>CAZPCF010000119.1:0-6041 GCA_964585045.1 uncultured bacterium | reverse complement strand
GCCTCTCACCGGGACTGCTGGTAGGGTGAGACTGGCAAAACGAGTTATTTGACAGCATTGAAGCTTTTGCAAGACGCAGTATTCCGTGGGCCCGTAGCTCAGTTGGTAGAGCATCGCCCTTTTAAGGCGGGTGTCGATGGTTCGAATCCATCCGGGCTCAAAAATTCCTGATGTCATTTTGGCATCAGGAATTTTTTTTGATCAGAATGGATTCGAACGGGAGCACTGTTCACAAACATGACGGGTGTCATGTTTGTAGTGCGGGTGGCCTACCGGACCCCGCCGCATTCTTGCAGAATGCAAGAGGCGGGGGGAGGAGCTCGAATCCATCCGGGCTCACTCTTATCTAGAACCCAAGACCGCTCGGTCTTGGGTTTTTGTGTTTCAGGATTTATGATTTCATTAATTGGCCGATAATTTAATGTTTGCGGCATGATGTTCCAAACAGAAATAGGTGAGCCATGAAGCTGCCATATGCGATTTTGTTGACGATTGGGATCCTGATCGTGACTCTCCCTTTCCGGTTGATGCATTTCCCGATTATGATCCTCATTGTCATTGGTACAGCCGTTTGGGCAATGATCGATTCGAAAAAGATAGAGCTAAAAAAGTATCATTCCGGGTTTATCTCGACAGATCCGATCTGGGTTTTCGTAGGTTTTCTTTTGATCTGGGTGCTAGCTTTTCCCTGGTATTTGCATATGCGATATCAAGTAAAAAATGGTCTTGCCACGCTCAAAAATCGGTATTAGGCACCTTTTTACACGATAGACGTAACTAGGCAGGGAAAATCCGGTCTGTGGCAGCATCTCTGTTAAGCAAGTATCTGCCCTGTATAAAATAGGAAGCGATAGGCTGTACGCGCGGCATTTTAGAGATAACGTTATACGCTCGACGTGAGCGCGTCAAAAATCCCTGATATCTTTTGGTATCAGGGATTTTTTTTGATCAGAATGGATTCGAACAGGAGCACTTCTGGCAAACATGACAGACGTCATGTTTGCAGTGCGGGTGGCCGACCGGAGCCCGCAGGGCGTAGGCGCTCGAATCCATCCGGGCTCACTTCTCTTGTCACTCTCTACCGGACAGAGATACAATCCCCCGACACCGTCGGGGGATTTTTCATTTCCGCGTCTTTTCGAGGCCCCAAATATCCCCGTATTTCCCGACCTATCTCTAAAACGCCCTTTGGTTTCAGCTAACTGGTTTCAATCCATTGTGGCGCACTAGGCGATCCCAACGTTTAGCGAATTCGAGCTGAAACCACAATTATGTCGATATCGCCTGATTTCCCGCGGATTATCTCTGGTTACAAATGAGGTTTTGCTATGGGCGGAAAAAGGCTTGCCGCGAAGTAACTTTATAATGTTATGAGCTATTGACAAACTTTATAAAGTTATGTATAGTTTGGGTATGAATATAAAGGATAAGCTTGTACTCATTCAGAGGGTGTCAGGAAAGACGCAAGAGAAGCTTGCGGCAGAGCTTGGGGTATCATTTCCAACGCTAAATAGCTGGATCAATGGAAAATCGATCCCGAGAGACCGGGCGGCGAAGCGGATTGATGAACTTTACCTTCAGCTGACCGGGCAGAACATCATTCCCGAGGATCTTCTTCAGGCCAAGAAGCAGGTGTTGACTGCGAAACGGAAGGAGCATTCGAATGTTCTTCGTGTTCTTGAAACACGAAAAGACCTTTATGACCAGTTCCTGCTCGCGTTGACCTATAACACCAATCGAATCGAGGGGAGCACTCTTACCGAGCCGGAAACTGCGGCAATTCTTTTTCAGAACGCGGCATTACCAGATAAATCCATTATCGAGCAAATGGAAGTCAAAAATCACCAGGCCGCCTTTCGTTATTTAACCCGGTATTTGACGGAAGGGGGAGATATTACCGAAGAAATGATCCTGAAACTGCATGGAATCCTTATGAACGGGATCCGGGAGGATGCCGGGAATTATCGACGCCACGCGGTCCGAATTGTTGGCTCCAATGTTGTGACCGCAAATTATCTGAAAGTTCCGACCCTTATGAAAAGCCTCTTGAAGGATATCAGACACGGAGAAAAGGATGTGATTGGTTTTTCGGCCCTTGTTCACAGTCGGTTTGAGCAGATTCATCCATTCTCGGACGGTAACGGCAGGATTGGAAGGCTCATTCTTGTAGCCATGTTGCTCAAGGAGGATTTTGCACCAGCTATTATTTCACAGGAGAAACGCCGGTTTTACATCCTCTATCTGAATCAGTCGCAGCTTAAAGGCGACTATAGTCGACTGGAAGACTTCGTCTGCGATGGAATTATGACTGGCTATGATCTTTTGGCCTCCTAAGCGAACAAAGCGGACATTTTTTCGGCCTGTTTCACAATATGGACATGTCTGGACATCAGGAAATCGGGACTATATCGTTACCTCTATGGAGCCAACGTTTGACACACATAGATAGGTAGCTGTATGATGCGGCTACTGGCGCGTAAGATTGTATGACACCATAGTGACGTGAGCGCGTCACAAATACCCTGCACCATATGGCGCAGGGTATTTGTGTTCCAAGGGGATTCGAACGGGAGCATTGCTCACAAACATGACCCCATGTCATGTTTGTAGTGCGGGTGGCCGACCGGAGTCCCGCCCACGGCGGGGCGGAGGCGATCGAATCCCTGCCTGTCGGCAGACGAGCATCCGGTTCAAAATTGGCGTTGGGCACAAAAAAGTGTCGGACGCCAATCACGTTTTGGGAGGACATCTCCTCACGGGCGGGTTCAAAGGGGGACGGCGGCTTGTGTCAGCGTTCTTTTTTTTCGGCCGTGACCATGGGCACGAACCGCACGGGCAGGAGCGGCTTTTCTTCGGTCCCGTTCTCTGTTTTTGTGATCAGGAGCAACTCCTGATAGGCTATGCCGACCGGAACGATCATTTTGCCGCCAGGATTTTTGAGCTGGCGAATGAGTTCCTGGGGGACCTCTTCCGGGGCCGCGGTGACCATAATGGCATCGAATGGGGCCTTGGAAGGCCAACCCTGGTAGCCGTTGCCGTGTTTTACGGTCACGTTTTGATAGCCCATGTTCTTCAGTAGCTTTTCGGATGCCAAGGCCAGCGCTTCAACGATCTCAATCGAGTAAACTTCGCGCACTAACTCACCGAGGACAGCGGCCTGATACCCCGATCCGGTCCCGATCTCAAGGACCCGGTCTTCAGGTTTGAGATCAAGCGCCTGGGTCATAAAAGCGACGATGTAGGGCTGGGAAATGGTTTGATCGTGTCCGATGGAAAGAGGATAGTCTTCATAAGCCAGGATCCGGAGAAAAGAAGGAACAAACTCGTGACGCGGAACCCTCCCCATCACTTCCAGGACCCCCGGATCCCTGATATCGCGGTTTCGGAGTTGGGTTTCCACCATGCGTTTTCTCATTGACCGGAAAACCCCCTCACCGGCTTCGGATCCCTCCAGCCTCGGAAGGTCCCAAGCGGTCATCAAAAAAACCGTTTGAAAGAGAATGTACCATCCCGCGATGGTCGCCTTTCCCATTTCTCCATTATAAACCCTGGGGCTCAAAAAGGAAGTCGGTCGCGGCATCAACAAAACCCCGCTATGGCGGTTGATGCGTTAGGGCGGTATCATATTAAGAGGCTCTTCTGGCTGCTCAGGGTGTTTGAAAATCTATGAGTAGGGAGGCCATAACCGGGAACGGGGACAAAGCCATGCCGGTCAGGTGCTTGAAATGCCAAAAGGAATATGACGCTTCGCTTTTTGGATCCGGCCGCGAGATCCTCTGCGAGTGCGGCGAGAAACTCGGGCTCGGGCGCGAGGAAGTCCTCAGCCAGCTCGCCCATATCTGCCGGCAGTATGATCTCGAGATCGAAGAGGAGAAGCTAGACGAGATCAAAACCGCGCAGGATCGCATCGCATTCCTCATCATGAACACCGACACGGAGGCGGTGGATATCGAGATCGAAAAAGCGAAATTCAGAGGACTGATCCAAAACCTCTTTCCGGACAAGACCCACCTCTACGATCTCATCTACGAGCCACGTTTCAACCGGCTTTGGGAGCAGTTCCGGGACGAGTAAAACGGTGCGGTGTGCACCGCTGCATTTTTTCTATTTCGCGACCATCGTTGCGCAACGGGATCGGAGGCGGTAAACTAGCGGGCAGGAAACATTGCTTTGGGTCCTGATCGTTGCTATTTTTTAAAAAATAAGGAAAAGAATGAAAATGAAGAATAAATTCTTAGTGGTTGCTTTTATTTTATCCACCATCTTTTTGGAACACGGTTCCGCCGTGGCCGATGGAACTACGGACGCGGGAGGAGGGCAGGAAGTTCAAAAGGTCGTCGTGGAACAGCCCGCGGAAGGACCCGTGGACACGCAAGAGCTGCATTCCAAACACAAAAAGGTTGAGGACGCGCTTACCCGCAACGCTCTCGCCAGCGACGTGGTAGGGGAACGTCCGGATCCCGAGGGGGTCCCCACCAAGGTCAAGATCGGACTCTATGTCTTTGATATCGCCACACTTGAAGATGCCCGCCAGGTTTTTACCGCTGATTTCAGGCTGGTGCTTCGCTGGTACGATCCGAGGCTGGCCGAAAAGACAAAAGAGATGCGGCAATTCCCGATCCAGGATATCTGGAACCCTCTTACGAGCATCATGAACCGGCGTGACCTCCGACCTCTTTATCCGGACCTTGCCCATGTGGACCCGGAAGGGCATGTCCTTTATTCCCAACGTTTTATAGGGACGCTCACCGTGCCTCTGAATCTCAAGAACTTCCCCGAGGATAAGCATAAGCTCTACATCCGGACACAGTCGTATTACGGCGCCGAAGACGTTCAATTCATTATCGATGAAGATCTTACGGGGTGGGCGGATGTGCTTTCGATCCCCGATTGGGACGTGAGCCAGGGTGAGGCCAAGATCATGACCGGTTATTCCGCTCTCCAAAAACGCGACCTGGCCCAGATGGAATTTTCTTTTAAGATCCAGCGGTTCCTCGGCTTTTATCTCTGGAAGATCATTATTCCGCTGTCGCTGATCGTCTTTATGTCGTGGGGGGTGTTCTGGGTCGATCCGGCGCGGTTGGAAGCGCAGTTGGGGCTTTCAGCGACCGCTGTTTTGACGCTCTTCGCTTTTCAATTCGCCATTACCAACCTGATCCCGCGTGTCAGTTATCTGACGCGCATGGACCGGTTCACGATGATGTGTTCACTCCTGATCTTTTTCGCGTTGATCGTGGCGCTCACCACAAGCTATTGCGCGAAGAAGAACTGGATCCCGCGGGCCGTCCTTATCAATAGAACGGCGCGGGTCCTTTTCCCGTTGATCTTTTGCGGGATCATTTATTTCGCGTTCTTTCTTTAACGAGGCGCTCGTCCCGCGGAAAACCTTTCCAGAAAGGAACTTTTGTGTTTGGAAAACTTTTGATCCTTTTTATCTCGGTCCCGCTTCTTGAGGTCCTCATTCTCGTCAAAATGGGGGAAACATTCGGTTTTTGGCCCACGGTGATGCTCGTGATCGTCACGGGTTTCTTCGGAGCTCTGCTGGCAAGGATCGAAGGCTTCCGGACCTGGCAGAATATCCAAAAAGAACTCCGGGCCGGGCAAGTACCCGCGGAGAAAATGATCGATGCGCTCCTTCTTTTCATGGCCGGCCTGCTTTTGATCACGCCGGGGGTGTTGACGGATATCGCGGGGTTCCTCCTCCTGATCCCCCCGACCCGGTACGTTTTCAAACAGTGGCTCCGCAGGAAATTCGATGACTTTCGCCGCTCTTCGCAAGGTGGGGGGGGCGCGGACATATTTTTTACGACAAGCGCGGGACCCAACAGACCGTAAACCGGACGGCCCTCCACACTGCCTTGGCGTGTAAACGTGCCGCGGGGAAGCGTTAGCGAACCCCTTCCTTCGGGACGGCGTCCCGTTAATTAAAACACCGTTAACCAGGAAAAAGCATGAAGAAGCTTTCCTTTCTTGATCGGTATCTCACCCTCTGGATCTTCCTGGCGATGGGAATCGGGGTTTGGCTAGGGTATGCCCTGCCC
>CAZPCF010000118.1:0-6070 GCA_964585045.1 uncultured bacterium | reverse complement strand
AGGCAGTCAATGAATGCCTGTCCCCTAAGGCATCGCTAGAGCATCAATCTACCACCGATCTTTTTTCCGGGACAGATGTTTTGGCGGTTCTCCGGAAGATCGCTTCTTCGACCGCGATCTCCTTGCGCGAGCGGATGCGATCAAGATGATGCGCGACCCTCTCCTCAGAGATATCCAATTGCCCGAGGACTAGACGATTCAGTTCATGGCCCGCTTCCCACTCTTCGGTAACCACAATATCCGCTCCCAGCTCATAAAGCCGCGACATCTGTCCTTCGTAACGCGCCCGGACCGCGAGAGTCACGTTCGGATTGAGGCCCTGCACCACGCGAATGATCTGCGTGATACCAAGCGGGTCGGGAAAACTCACGATGACCGCCCGCGCGCGACTGATCCCGGCCCTTTTCAGCACCTCTTGATTGGCCGCATCTCCGTAAATAGCTTTCATGCGCATCTTCTTGGCCTCGCGCATTCTGACCGGATTCATTTCAATGATCACGAACGGGATCTTTTCTTCCTGAAAAGCCATTGCCAGATCCTGGCCCGTGGGCCCGAACCCGCAAAGGATCACGTGCCCCGTAAGAGAGGAAAGCGTACGGTCCTGTTTGGTCCAGTTCTTGGGCGGCACGCCGAAGATCATGAACCGACTCAGGATCTTCAGAACGAACGGGATCGCCGCGAATAAAAGCGGCGTCATCAACATGGTTAAAAACGCCGTCGAAAGCAGGATCTGATAAAGTTCGGACGTAATATGTCCCGACCCGCGCGCCATTTCGATCAGAAGGAACGAGAACTCCCCGATCTGTGAAAGGATGATCCCTGTGACCACGGCCACGCGCGGCGGGAACCCGAAGGCCATGATCAGAAGCGTCATGATGACAAAATTGATGAAGAGCACCAGACTCACCACGGAAAGCACGAGGAAGATATGATTCACGAAGAAGTGGATGTCGAATAAAAGCCCGATCGAAACAAAGAAAATGCTTACGAAAAGATGGCGGAACGGGACGATGTCTCCGATCAGCTGATGTGAAAATCCGGTATTCGCGAACATGAAACCGGCCAGGAGCGCACCAATGGCCATGGAAAGCCCGAGAGCGCCGCTCCCCCACGCCATGCCAAGACAGATCACGACCGAGAAAAGAAAAAAGATCTCGCGATTCCGGATCGCGGCCACGCGGTAAAGAAGCTGTGGAAGAAGAAAACGCGAAAAAACAAAGGCACCGGCTAGAAGCAGAACCGTTTTGAGGAACGCCAGCCCGAGAGCCAACCCTACCGAGCTCATGGACTGTCCGAAGGCTGAAAGAAAGATCATGAGCGGCACGACCGCGAGATCCTGAAAGATCAGGATCGAGATCGCAATGCGGCCATGGGGCGAATCGATCTCGCCGCGGTCCATCAGGTATTTCAGCACGATCGCCGTCGAGCTCAAGGCGATGACCGAGCCCAGGAAAAATCCTTCATAGAGGGTCCATCCGCGCCACCAACCAAAAGCCATCGAAAGAGCGATCGAGACGAGGATCTGCAAGCTCCCGCCGATCACCGCGATATTTTGCATCCCGCGCAAACGCTCGACGGAGAACTCCAGCCCGATCGTGAGCATGAGAAGCACTACGCCGAGCTCCGCGAGCATCCGGATGCGCTCACTGTCAGAAAGAATGCCGAGACCTTGGGGCCCGATGATCACGCCGGTCAAAAGAAATCCGAGGATCGTCGGAAGACGGAATTTTTCGAAGATCACGGCGACCACCGTGGCCATCAGAAGGACCAGGAGGATCTCGGTTAGAAATGAAGCGTTTGCCATGGGCTCCTTAGCAAGCTGCTGAAAACCCCATTCCCGTCATTCTGAGGCTGATGCTTTCTTGCCTGCCTGTCGGCGACAGGCGAAAGCAAGAATCAGGCGAAGAATCTCAAGAGATCCTTCGCGAGGTTCCGCCTCGCTCAGGATGACGGGGTTTTCCAGCAGCTTGTTAGCTGGTTAACGAAGACAGTATACAAAATCCCATGGCCAATAATCCAGAAGTATGCACCGCCTGGCAGAAAACGTCGGGCGGCGTAAGGAGTACTGCGAAAAATTTTGACCTGCTTTTCGATCTGTTTTGATAGGAGTAAGAGTTGCGCCGTACGCGAAACGCCCTGCTCTGTACTTGTTTTAACAAATCGAGACATCACGAAATTTTTGTCCTAATCAAATTCGAAACCTGGTTTCGAAGCCAGATTTCGAGTAAGGGATTCGCCTTCTTTTTAGGGCCTCAAAATGATTAGGCTTGATAGGCGAAAGACTTCTTAAATATAAAAATGATTGTTTTTGCTAGTTAAACAACCTTGCCTAACTCACCGTATAGACCTATACTTGTAGTAGGGGTAGGTGTGAAAGGATCCCGGAAGGAGAAGCGATGAAGAACGTAAAGGCGCCCCTCGACGAGCCGTCAGGGTTCACGCTGATAGAATTGATGATCGCTCTGGTGGTCGTTTCTGTTTTGATCGCAGGGTTCGTCGGAGCCAATGTCATGGCGCAACACAATAACGAGGAAATGCATGAACGTACCCTTGCAATTCAGGACGCGAACCGGGCTATTGAGCAAATAAGAAATGTTTCAAGGACCGGAACATTCCCCAGCAATGTTGTCACCGCGTATCCCGATACCGGCGAACTCGAAGGTTTTGATAACCTGACTAGTGAAACGATCACGGTTTCTTATGCGAGCACAACAGCAAATCCGTTGGATGTCACGGTCACAATAGCATGGGTATCCTACCCTCAACGCGATAACGAAGAAGTGATCCGGACTTATATTACTCAAAGGTGACGTATGAGAAGCGCACAAAAAGGCTTTACGGCCATTGAATTGATGCTGTCGGTCGCGATCTCCGCGATCATTGTCTTTGGGGTTTTCGGCATTTTACAGGCCAGCAACAGACAGCTCGAAGTGATCCATGCCCGAATGACCCTTCAGGAAGGCCCTCGCGAAGCCCTGTTCAAAATGGCCCAGGAAATACGCCAGACGTCCCCGGATAGTAGTAAGCTCCATACCCTTTCAATGCCGGACGAAAACGGCATCGAACACGCCAATACGATCAGTTTTATTGTCCCGGTTCCATCTCCGGACGCGGCATCCCTTATCGATGCTAACTTTGATCCAAAATGGGCGTGCCAGATCGAATATCGCCTGGATGAAACCACACATCAGATCCTCAGAGTCGCCACGACTCTTCCCACGGAGGAGGTCCCGATTCCACCTCCACCTAAAACAGCCATTCTTGCGAACGAAGTGCTGTCCCTTGAATTTTCAAGAAGCACAAGCGCCCCGGGGCTGGTCACGATCACGGCAACGGCTCAACGCGAGCTCGCGGACGGCAGAAAAATACCCAATGAGCCTATCCTGACAACCACAAAGGCGGAAGCGAGGAACCCATGAAACCTTTTAGAATGCTTCACGATGAACGAGGCTTTGTCCTTCTAGTGGTTTATGTGGTTGCGATATTCGTGACCATTTTTTCGGTCGTTCTCTTCGCAAGGCACAGGGCCGCGATCCAGGCCACCGAGCGGTACCAGAACAGAATTCTTGCTTTCAATGCCGCAGAATCCGGCATTGATTACGCTTTGAGAGAACTTGCGACGAATGCCACCCTGAGGGGCACCCCCCCACCGGATACAACCACCGATCCGGATCTTCCTATCTTCAAAAACCCCTACTACCAAGTTCCCGATGCTATTCCCATGGAACAAAATGAATTCAAATTTCAGCTCACTTACGTCCCCGGCCGGTCGGATCTCCGCAGGATCGACTCGAAAGGCTGCGCTCCCTTCTTTGAAACTTCAGAGATCCCGAAATCCAAAATCCGGGCTTTTCAAACGTCCGACATCACCGTTTATTGCCGGATCACCGCAGGAGAACCGCCTCCGTCTTTGTTCACGTACGGCGTTTACGCAAAGGATTCTATTACGATGTCAGGCAACTCGACCTCTGACAGTTACAATTCAAACTATGGCGCTTACGGAGGCTCGAATAAGTTTTCAACCGGGGACGTCGCCGTTAACAACACACAATCCGGTCACTTGAGCCTGAGCGGCAACGCCAAAATAAAAGGCAATGCCTATGTCGGCTATACCGGTGTCCCGAATACCGTGATCACCACCAGTGGGAACGCGGGTATCACCGGGACCCGTTCCAATCTCTCGGAAGATTGGTCCAACTACGATTCACCCACCATCCCGGAAACACACACCAATACCACCCTGAGCGTAAGCGGCAACAACACCCTCACACTGACCGCCGGGACTTACCACGCTCCTTCGATCAGTATCTCAGGGAATGGAAAGATCGTCACAACCGGAGCGGTCGTGATCTATGTCGACGGCGCGATCAGCATCAGCGGTAACGGGATTTTAGTCACGAACAATCATCCGGCAAACCTTCTTCTTTATTCGACAGGTTCTTCGAACGTATCGATCACGGGGAACGGTTCTTTTTACGGAGGTATCTACGCGCCAAATTCCGCTGTCTCGGCAAGCGGCAACGGGGATGTTTTTGGCGCCGTGATCGGGGGAACCTATACTCAATCAGGGAACGGGTCGACCCACTTCGATCTTGCCATGAAAGAAATACCGGGCACCCCGGATCCCAACCAAATGCAGATCGTCCGCATCAAAGCCTGGCAGGAGATGAACAGCCTCGCCTGGGACACCGGCCAAGTGGTATAAATAAAAAAGGGACAGGCAATCGATCAATGCCCGTCCCTTTTTCTTTGTCCTATACCCTGAGTACTATTATCCGCTATTTTTTTCTTCCCACGCGCAAACTTTGGGGATCTGGAGAAATCCGCTGTATTGAAGGAAGGAAACGCCGAGATATTGTTTCCCGGTCGCATTCTCACGGAAACGGAAAACACCGGCCGTCAGTTCTCTGGTTTTGGTGTAACCCTCGCCCTTCTGTATCTTTCCCGCAGGGATCGCAGGATCTCCCTGGTTATCGAGGCAGACTTTGTCCGAGAGCATTCCCTGCTGAGCCGCCTGGTAGAATTTGTTGGCGGGATGGTCTTCCGGGATTTCCGGTATCTGCGCCGGCGGCACGGAGCACCCGGCGAGAAAAACACCCATCCCAAGGAAAACCGTCATTGCGAAGAATCTCGAACCCATCCAACCTCGGAGGTTGGACGGGCTTTGGATAATGTTTTTTACCATTTTCCGGTCTTTTGAGTTGAGGGTTTAGGATGATGCTGGATCACGGAGACGGCTTCCTGCAAGAGAGAATCCGGCAGGGAATATTCCTTCAGTTCCCCGTTCAGGAACTTGTCATAACCGGCGAGATCCATGAGTCCATGTCCGCTGTAACAAAAGAGGATCGCTTTCTCTTTCCCCTCTTCGCGCGCCTTGATGGCCTCGTCGATCGTACAAGCGATCGCATGGCTCGTTTCCGGAGCGCAGATCGTACCTTCTGTCCGGGCCCAAAGCATGGCGGACTCGTAACATTTCACCTGGTCGACCGCGCGCGGCTCGAGCAATCCTTCGACCACGCCCTGGCTCACAAGAGGCGACATGCCGTGATAACGCAACCCCCCGGCATGGATCGGCGCAGGGATAAAAGTGTGCCCCAGCGTGTGCATGGGAAGAAGCGGCGTCATTTTCGCCACGTCCCCGTGGTCATAGCTGAAGGGCCCGCGCGTCAGGGTCGGGCACGCCGTCGGTTCCACGGGAATGATCCGGATCTTCGCGCCATGGATCTTGTCGCAAACGAATGGGAATGAAGTCCCGGCAAAATTGCTGCCGCCCCCCGCGCACCCGATCACGATATCCGGCTGTTTTTCTCCCGCCAACGCGAGCTGCTTCTTCGCCTCTAAGCCAATGATGGTCTGGTGGAGCATGACGTGATTGAGCACACTTCCGAGGCAATAACGCGTCTTCCCGCTCGCATCCCCCACGGCCTCTTCGATGGCCTCGCTGATCGCGATCCCCAGACTCCCCGGAGTTTTTGGATCTTTTTTCAGGATCTCGCGGCCAGCATGCGTCTCATGGCTCGGGCTCGCGACACAATTCGCTCCCCACACGCGCATCAAACTCTTACGGAAC
>CAZPCF010000117.1:0-6104 GCA_964585045.1 uncultured bacterium | reverse complement strand
CGATACGGATGTATGGAAAAAAAAGACGCGGCAATTGTCGCTCGACGTACCAAGTGTGGGGCGTGGGGTTTCCGATACATCTTTAAGGCCTGACATCGTGCTTATGAACACATGTTCGGTTCGTGATCACGCGGAGGAGCGTGTTTGGGGAAGGCTCGGAATGTTGGGTGTAGAAAAAAAGGAGCGCCCGGAGCTGATCATCGGCCTCATGGGTTGCATGGTCGAGGAACACCGGGAAAAACTATTCAAGAGATTTCCGTATTTGGATCTGATGGTCGGGACGCGCCATATCAAGGAACTTCCGGAGATGATCCGCGAGGTTCACGAAACGCGCAAGCAAGTCGCACGTATCAGGCAGGACGGCATCTCGATCGAATATAGCGAAGCCATCAAGCGCGATAGCGGTTTCCATGCGTGGCTCCCGATCATGACGGGTTGTGATAAGGCCTGCACGTTCTGTATTGTTCCGATGACGCGGGGGAGTGAAGTTTCGATGCCGGCGCAGGAGGTGTATCGCGAGGCCGAGCGTCTGGTGTCGGATGGAGTAAAATGGATCACGCTGCTTGGACAGAATGTGAACTCGTACGGACAGACCTCAGACCAGAGACTGGAGACCAGAGACCGGAATTCGAGTCCCGCAAGAGCGAAGGAAGGTGCGTTCCCGGAGCTTTTGGAGAGGCTTTGTAAAATAGACGGGCTTGAGAGGATTTCATTCATGACATCTCATCCGCAAGACGCTACCGAGGAGCTGTTTCAAGTGATCGCACGGAATCCCAAGATCGGCCGCCGGTTCCATCTGCCGTTGCAGTCCGCTTCGGACCGTATGCTCAAACGCATGAAGCGGCTCCACGCCTACGCGGACTATAAGACAAAGATCGATCGGTTGCGCGCACTGGTGCCGGAGATCTCGATCACGACCGATATTCTTGTGGGATTCTCGGGGGAAACAGAAGAAGACCATGACGCGACACGGCGAGCGCTCGAGGAGATACGCTTTGACAGCGCTTTTATTTACAAATATTCCGTGCGGCCGGGAACGCCCGCGGCCCGGCTTCCGGATGATGTTCCGTTTGATCTGAAGGCTTCTCGAAATCAAGAGCTTTTATCGATCCAACGGAGGATCACGGAAGAGAAGAGCCGGTCATTACTCGGGAAAGTTTTTACGGTTTTTGTGGAAGGACGCAATGTTGACAATCCCAAGGAGCAGGTAGGCCGTATGGATCAAGACCGGCGTGTGATCTTTGAGGCTGAACAGGATCATGCGGGAAAATTTGTGCGGATGGAATTTACGGGTATGCATCACGAAACTTTTCGCGCGAAAATCGTTTAGCGGGTCATAAGGAATAAATGCTTTTTCGCGGGCGAACGGTCAAAGTGCAACGTAGGAACCCAGAAACCACGCGTTGCGCGCAGTGCGTTGCGCAAAAAAGGTGCTAAGCACCTTTTTTAATCTCTCTGGACCTTCAGCATTTTTTTTAGGGTGATGATCTCAAACCCTTCATGCTCAAGCCGTGGGATCTCTTTGGCCAGCAGTTCGAGTGTGTTCGCGCGATAATGGCCGATGGCGATGGCGTTGCCCTTCTCACGCGCGACCTCCCTTAGTTGATTGATCTGGGCGTGGATCGCCGGCTTTGAATCTTTGTTGTCCAGAAAAATACCCCGGGCCAGGATCGGAAGTCCGATCGCGCGGCCGACGGATGGCACTACGGATTCCGGTGTGGTGTAGCTGTCCAGGAAAAAGAGCCCTCGCCGCTTCAACTCTTTCAGGATAATGGTCATCATTTGCCGGCTTGCAGTGCCGCGTGACCCCATGTGGTTGTTCACGCCGACGTGATTTGGCACCGAATCCAGATCGTGGGCGAGCATGCTTAGTATGTCTGAGGAGCTCATCGTATCCACGATAAGTCCGCGCCCCGGGATCTTGTCCTGCACGGTGTCCAGAGGAAGATGGAGGATAACCTCGGCGCCTGTTGTTAGGCTCAGATCCCCGTAGTAGCGAGAATAGGGAAGCAGCGGCAAAATGGCGTAGGTGACCTTTCGGCCGAGTGCTTTTATCTGAGCGTTATAGCGATTGTGGTTGCCGATATCATCGATCACGAAAACGATCTTGGGACGGCTGCTCCGGCGATGGGTTGGCGGGCCCTTGGGGGTTACGGTCTGGGGGTGTGGTTTTAATAATAAGAATCCACCCAAAACGCAAAGGCCCAGCACAAGAAAAGTCGCCAATCTTCTTTTCTGTTTTTTGGTCAATCTGAGTTTAAGTTTGAACGATTTTCTTCGGGGCATGAAGCATCCTTTATATCATAAGAACGGCAAAAAGCCCGACGAATTAACATGATTCCGGGGAACGGGAAACGTCGAAAGGAAACGGAATTTTCGTTGCCCGTTCGCCGTTGCCCGTTTCCCGGGTTGCGTTCTCCGTGTCGTAGTGCAATTTCGTGTCTTGCAAGTCACGCTGTGACTTGATAGGATAGCTCCGTTCGGGTCTCGGAGATTCATTGCTGTGGAAATCGAGAAACAATCGCTTCAAAAATGTGCGAAGGCGCTGATCGATCTCGTTTTGGAGAGTGAAGGGCATAGGCGTGTCTACAGCGAATTTTGCATCCTGGAGCCCAAGCTGAAGAACTACGCGTTCGAGGCTTTTTGTCGGGAATATGTGCCTGCCAAGCTGGCTTTGGGATGCGTTTTTTGGATCGGTTGTTGTGCGCACCACCGGATCGAAGATAAAGGCCTGAAAAATCTCTATTTCAAAGAAGTCATGGGCCTTTTTGGAACGCCGAAGTCACTTGAAGACGCGACGCGTTTCAGCGAAAGCCTTTATGCTTCCAATGCGGACAAGGAGCAGTCGCCGGTTTTGGGCGTTCTGGTGCATCTTTTTCATAAGTTGGGGCTTGAGGCCATCGTAAAACCGGGGGACGATGACGCCGGGGCGCTTAATGCAGGTTTTCATTTTATGATGCATGCAAGTGAAGCGCTCAAGATCGTTTTCGAAAAACAATTCGACGATCTCTTTTACGCCAGCGAAGATCTCCACATTGCGGATATGAGAAAGAAGGCCTAGCATGATCCAAAAGATCCATCGCAATAACATGGTCTGGATCGACATGGAAATGACGGGGTTGGATCCGGAAAAGGAAAAGATCCTCGAGATTGCTACGATCATCACGGATGGAAATCTGAACATCTTGGCAGAAGGTCCTGATCTTGTGATCCATCAGCCCTCGAGCGTTCTCAGGGGAATGGATGAGTGGAACAGGGACCATCACGCCAAGTCGGGGCTCATTGAAGCGGTCAAGGCATCGGCCATGACGGTTAAAAAGGCGGAGCAGCTGACCTTGGAGATCATCCAGGAGTATTGTAAGCCCAAGAAAGCGCCGCTTTGCGGTAATTCGGTGCATCACGACCGGAGGTTCCTTCTCAAATACATGCCGAAGATCGATGGGTATCTTCATTACAGGCACGTGGATGTGAGCTCTCTCAAGGCGCTCATTGCACGCTGGTACCCGAAGGATAAGGAGCCGCCTAAGGGCAAGTCGCATCGGGCGCTTTCCGACATCCGGGAATCGATCGCGGAACTTAAGTTCTACCGGGAGCGATACTTTAAATAATATTGTTTTTGCGGCTTTTTAAATATGCAGATCGGTCGTTAATAGAAAACAAGTGAATCACGAAACCCTAGGAGGAAGTAAATGAAGAACATCATTATTGCAGTGATCGTTGCGGTTGCGGTCATCGCTTCCGCGTTCGTTGTAAAGGCGGGAATCGAGAATTCCGGGCGCATGAGCCCTTCGGAAGCTTATTCGCTTTTTGGTTATGAGGGCGTCGTTTATCGTCTGAATAACGTGAACGGCCGGATCGATGTGCTCGTGCCGAGCAATGAAGCTGCGCTTCTCTTTCCCGTCGGCCAGATCCAGCTTCCCAGTCCGAATGACAAACTGACAGATGAGCAGAAGAAGAGTTTTTCGCAGAACATCCGGACGCTTTCCCAGTACATTCAGGTCGAACGGGCGCGCAGTCTGGGTTTGAAGGTGGAAGACGCTTCGCAGCCAAAGTAAAAGTCTTTCAGTTGTGAATTCTGTTTTTACATGGCGGGTCTGATATGTGGAGGGTTCTATGAAGAGCCTTTCGGATCAGGCCCGCCTAATTTTTCATTCCTCGATAGCAGTTGGGACGGCCCCAATCTCCACTTCGTTTTGATTGATCAGTGTTGGGGCCCCGATGACTTTTGGGGTTGAGGGCCTTGTGCAATGGTGAAAGAGCCTAAAAAGGCCGCGCAAAATATTATCGCCATCGTCTATGATTTTGATGGGACGCTTTCGCCCGGCAATATGCAGGAAGAAACGATCTTCAAGGCGTATGGGATCGATAAGAGGAAGTTTTGGGCAAGATCTCAGTCGATGGTGATTCGTAAAGGTTACGAGAAAACCCTCGCCTATCTGAAGCTCTTGATCGATGACCCCGTTTTCAAAAAGCGGCCGCTTACAAGACGCAAATTGAAGGAATTAGCGAGCCGCGTTCCTTTTTATCCTGGTGTAAATGAAGGTTATTTCGACCAGTTGGGCGCGTTCATCCGGTCCCTGCCGGAAGTCTCTGAAGTCGGCATTACGCTCGAGCATTACATCATCTCAAGCGGGCTTCAGGAGATCCTGGAGGGCGTCAGCATCCGGAAGTATTTCAAGAAGATCTATGCCTGTGAGTATGATTTTCAGGGTGGCCGTCCCGTCTTTCCCAAGCTTGTCATCAACGACACGAATAAGACGCAATTCCTTTTTCGCATTAACAAAGGCAAGCTCAAGCTCAGTGAAAGCATCAACGAACACATGCCGGAAACGGAACGCCGTATTCCTTTCCGCAATATGATCTATGTCGGGGACGGGATCACGGATGTTCCTTCTATGACGGTGATCCAGAAATCCGGGGGGAATGCCATCGCGGTTTATGATCCGTCGAGGCGGGTGCCTCGTGACGTGAAGACCATGGTGGCGGAGCATCGCGCGGAGCATTTTGCCCCAGCGGATTTCAGGCCCGAGTCGCTCTTAGTGAAGATCCTCCGCCAAACCCTCAAAAAGATCATCGCCTCGATCGTTTACCGCTCCTCAGCCGACCGCTCCTCGGACTGGGTCCGGCGGCACATGTAATGCGGTGCGGCGGGATCATCCGTTTTTTTCTCTCTTCAGGAAATAAAATTTGAGACGAGGGCGGCCATCTCCTTTAAAGAGGTGGCGCGATTGATTTTGTTGCGGAGCTGGGCGACGTTGGGGTAGCCCTTAAAATACCAGGCCGCGATCCTCCGGGACTGAAGTACGCCCATCTTTTCTCCCTCGTATTTGACCTCAAGCCCGAGGTGCTCGAGCGCGACACGTTTTTTTTCTTCAAACGAAGGCTGGCTTGGAGTGTGGCCAGCTAAACAGGCACGGATGCCGGCATAGAGCCACGGATTTCCGAGAGAGCCACGGCCAATGGCCACTCCATCGCATCCCGTCATTTCCATCATGCGTTTTGCGTCTTCGGGGGCGAAAATATCGCCGTTGCCGAAGACGGGGATTTTCAGGGATTTTTTGACAAGTCTGATCACTCCCCAATCCGCTTTTCCTGAGTAGCCCTGGGCGCGGGTTCGTCCGTGAACAGTGACCGCAGAAAGGCCGTGTTCTTCCGCAAGGCGGGCGATCGAAAGGGCTTCCTTGCCGCTCGGATCGGTGAACCCGGTGCGCATTTTGACGGTGACCGGGACCTTCTTCACATGGTCCATGACACTTCTAAAGATCTTCGAGGCGAGGCCGGGTTGTTGGAGAAGCGCGGACCCCGCGCCGGGTCCCGTGACTTTGCGCACTGGGCACCCGAAATTCAGGTCGAGAATCTCGAATCCCATCGCCTCGAGCAACGTCGCCGGCAGGACGTAGAACGACACGATCTTCCCGCCGTTTTTCACGCGCTCCGAGAGGGCCTCCACCGTCGCCTCGCTCAAAGCCGGACAGTAGGGAAGGACCAGCAGCGGCAGCCTCTTGAGGTGGTCCGGCGTCAGGTCCAGATCGCTGACGATGGTGAAGGGGAGCCCCAGTCGCTCCAGGAGGCGGGCTACGTTCTCGGCGTACTGAGCGATGGAT
>CAZPCF010000116.1:0-6168 GCA_964585045.1 uncultured bacterium | reverse complement strand
GTCCAGAGCGGAATCCTCACTCCACCGCGTCACGGCGACATTTTGCCAGCGGCTGTAGCCTCCTCCGGCGTTAGTGACCATCACATGGTACCGGCCGTTGGAGAGTGGGTGGACTTCAGGCACCGGAGTTTGAGGAGTCGTAAACACCCTCAAAAGGGTTTCTCTGTCTCCAAATTTTCTAAGCACTCCGGTTACTTCAAAATCATAAAGGAATGGCTCGGTGGTCGGAACCCGCTCTTGAAGAAGAAGTTCAGTTGATTTAAACATCGGCTCCGCAAGAAAACGTCTTTGCATCGGGCGGTCCAAAAGTACATAGGCCAGAGACAACAAACTCATACCCTGATGATGCGCCATATAAGATTTCACGATTGCCCGGGTTTCATCCGGAGCAAGGCGCGCAGGCGTATAATCTATAGCTTCATAGAAGCCGTAGATCCCTTCGGCTCCTTCCCCGGATAAACGCTCGAGATTCTCGCAAGCATCCTCCGGCTCCACCATCAAGGCCAACATCGAAGCATAGGGAGCCACAACCAAATCCTCCGCAAGGCCCCGCTTGAAACCCATGTCCGGAACCCCAAAGGAGTGATACTGGTAAACCATGTTTGCGTCAATCTTATTATAACCGGACTCTGATATTCCCCAGGGAATATTGTTCTTGGCCGCATAGCGAATCTGGCCGCTGACCGTAGCCTTGTAAGTCCGATCCAATAGGCTCCCTGTATAGGTCGGCATTACCAAAAGAGGCATAAGATATTCAAACATCGACCCGCCCCAAGAAACCAAAACAGGATCTCCTTCGAATTTTGCGATCATCCTGCCGAGCTTAAACCAATGATCCTGAGGCATTTTCCCTTGGGCGATGGCCACAAAACTACAAAACCTGGCCTCAGAAGCCAGGAGATCATAACAACCCCGGTCCACCTTGTGCTCGCTGACATTGTATCCAATGGAAAGAAGGTGCGTGCCCTTGTCATACAAGAATTCATATTCGATGCCAGAGATTTCGTTACACCGCAGCACAATATAATCTATCGCTTTAATCCTTTCGGCGGAGCGTGTCCCAGCATCCTTGATTGTGTCGCGAAGTTTCAAAAACCATTCATAGACTCTTCTCGATTCATCATCCATAACCCGCATAGCCCCCATTATCTCCTCGATAAGCGGGACCAGCTTCTGCTCAATCCTTGCCACTTCTCCAAGCACGGGGATCTCATCCAAATAATGTAGAGCCTCCCGGAGCTGAACAAGCCGCTCCTGCTGTTGCTCATCCCCCTCATCCCACATACCCGGCATTTCCGGCGCAAGTAAGATCCAGGGAGCAATAAAAGACATATCCTCCAGAAAATCATAACACTGCCGCTCGAGGGCGCGAGCCCATTTCTTACTTTGCTCATAGCGTTTTTGATCCAACCCCGAAAGAACATTTGAAATATCCGTGGAAAGCTGGCGTAAAAACATATAGATCTCCGAAAGACGCGCAGGGGAAAATCTGCTCTTTTCCTGAAACTGCCCGATCTTTTCATAAACTCCCCGAAGTGATCCGGCAACACTGCTTTTTTGACTTTTCTCAAGTTCCGCCACACTTTGATACAATATCTCCAGGGTATCTCTAAACCCGTCCAATATCTTCGTAGAGATAATCTTCTGAGAGTTCATTTCCGCTAGCCCCGAACGCAGAACGATTAAATGACCAGTCAAGTTTCCGCTATCCACCGATGAGATATAAAGAGGCGCCAGAGGCTTAAGTGCCTCCGTATCGTACCAATTATAAAAATGCCCCCTAAACCTTTCCATAAGATTCAGGGTATTAAATGTTTTCTCCGTCCTGTGAAACATCATCCCCATCGAAACATAACCAAAATCATAAGCCGTCAAATTCGCAAGAAGTAACAGGCCGATATTCGTAGGAGAAGTCCTATGCGCCAAGATACTAACAGGTTCTTCCTGAAAATTGTCCGGCGGTAGCCAATGACTTTTATCAGTCACAAAATTCTCAAAGAACGCCCAATTCCTCCGGGCAAGCTTTCTGAGAAAAAGGGTTTGCGCTTTGGAAAGCAAAATCTTCCGAGCAGAAGTAGGTTGGCTGATCCCATAAGCCACCGCGGGAGAAACGCACCACAAACCTAAGAAGATCAAAGCCAATCCGTCGAACCGCGGGAAGAACACCAGAAAACAAGCCAACAACGCAACGGCGGCAAGCGGTACTAACAACATACTCTTGTAGTAGCCTAAAATATGATTCGACAAAGAAGCTTCCGTTTCAAATAAAGTTCTCCATTTCAACAAACGTCTCCTCGAGACAAAAATTCTCCATAAAGTCCGCACGATCGCATCCAAACAATAGAACGCCTCATACAGTAAGAAAACAAGCGAGAAGAAGAACCGAAGCGCATTCTTCTTAAATGAAAATAATACCAATCCAAAATGGGTCCTGAAGGTCAAATTCTCGGATTTCCTCACGGCCTCCGCTAAGGACATTGGAATAAGTGGAAAACCAAGAAGAACAGTGACAAAAACCGACCATATCCAAGACGGCTGAAAAAACATCCAACCTGATATGAGTAGTAAAACTGTCGCTAAGGGAACGAGACTACGCCTCAAATTATCCGCAATCTTCCATTGTGACAAGAAGGAAATCGGATTTTTGACTTTTGCGCCGCGGGGACCGCTGACCGAAGCAAAGAGCCAAGGAGCGATCTGCCAGTCCCCGCGAATCCAACGGTGCCTACGACTAGAATCCTTAAGATACCCCGAGGGATACCCCTCGTAGAATTGAACATCCGTTACAAGCCCCGACCGGGCGTAACAACCCTCCAAAAGATCATGGCTCAATATAAAATTTTCAGGAAAACGGTCTTTCATGGATCTTTCGAACGCATCCACATCATAAAGCCCTTTGCCGATAAAAGACCCTTCGAAGAAAAGATCCTGGTAAACATCAGACACCGCTTTGGTATAAGGATCGATCCCTGTATCGCCTCCGAAGACCTTCACGAACAAAGAAGGATTTTCTCCAGGATAGCTAGATTCAACTCGAGGCTGGAGAATTCCGTATCCGGAAACAACCCGTTGTTTTTTCTCGTCATAGACCGCCCGGTTCAAGGGATGCGCGATGACCCCGACTAACTCTCGCGCTGCATTCCGGGACATCCGGGTGTCCGCATCCAGCGTAATGACATATTTCACGTCCTGAAGCCTCTGAGGATCACCAAGGATTACGTTGAACCGGCCCTCGCCTTTTCCGCGAAGGAATGCATTCAAATCCCCGAGTTTACCCCGCTTACGCTCATACCCCATCCACACCTTTTCTCTTTCATTCCATCGACGAGACCTGTGCAGAAGACAAAAAACACGATCTTTCTGCAAGCGGTATTTATAATTTAACTTTTCGATCCCGTCTGTGACCTGCGCCAAAAGCGCTTCATCTTCAGGCATCCTCTCCTGCTGCGCATCACAAAAATCCGTCAAGAGTGCGAAATCCGTATTCGGGTCAATATTCGCCAGATAACGGACTTCCAGCTCTTCGAGAAGCGAATCAACCGTACATCTATCACTAATCATACAGGGAACTACAACCAGTGTATGGGCATATGCGGGAATTCCTTCTGAAAAGTCCATCCGGGGAAGATTTTTGGGGCTCACGAGTATCATGGAAAACCAGTTTACCAACGAAACCGCCGTCTGACTTGTTGTAAGTAGAAGCGATACATCAAATAAAATAAGCCACGGCCAACTCAATACCCCCGCAGGTTTTATCCAATTCAAAATACCTACGCTCAGAATAAGAGTCACAAAAGTAATCGAACCGAAAAATAGAACAGACGACCAAAAAGTTTTTTTCACCTGAAGATACTGACGCAAAGATATGCGTAAGCCCAATTCACGGCAAAAAATCTCCAATCCCCGGTCAAGAAGGTAAAAACCTACATGCGCCGTAACATGATTGGGCCCTTTTTCCATTTTCGCCTTCTTCGCGATCCGGATCGCCTGTGTTGCGACCTCCTCTTCTCTGATCTTGCTTCTCAAAGAAAGCTTCTCAATGACATGCCGGTAGCGATCACGGGTCGAAAAAGACATTCGGCTATAATCCCCCGAGGGGTCCTGGCCCAAAACCTTTTCGACGACGCTGAGTGCTTCGACAAAATCATGCCAATCGGTGACCCCTAGAAGACGCAGGCTTCCGATTGTATTGGCGATCGAAACCTGGTCAGCCGCCTGTTTTTGGCTGGTCGCCTGGATGATCCTATCCAGGGTCTCTCCCTGCTCCAAAAGCTTCTTTTCCAGCCAGGTAAAAGGAAGATTGAGCACCTGACTTTGTCCATGCAAACGCCGCGTGAATTCCGCAACAAAAGCGTCAGAAAGCAACAGATTAACTCTAGACATCGCCGCAATTTCAAAAATCACCCCATTGGTATCTTTGGCCGAAACTTCCAGGATTCGCGTCGCCCAATAATTCGCTTTATCTCTCTCTGTTTGTGCCACGATTAACCGAGAAGAAACACGCCTTAAGTTCTCAATAAGTGCTAACCTTAACATAATAGGAATAGCCCACAGTTCGCCAAGCTTCAAGTAACTAACGGTTTGATAGGCCGTGACAAACTCCGTAAGCCCCTGGCTATCCAGCCGTCCGTCGCCGTGAGAGACAAGTTCCATAGCAAGCTCATAAACACGCGGATAACCGGCAAGCGGCCCTTGAGAAAGGTAAGGTAATTCACGGATGTAATTTTCCGGAAGGTATTTCTGGGCAAGTCTTATCTGCTCCTCAATTAGATAATAGTTATCAAGAAGCCATTCTCCGGCCGGTGAGATCTTTCGTTTGGATTTACCGGTTTCGTTGAGGAGTTCATGGATCTCAGCAAGAACCTTTTCATTCTTCTTCAGCCGCAGCAAAAGCCTGTTCCGCCCCTTTTTGTAACTGACTAGTCGCCCTTGGGCAAGATTTTTTGCATGCGCCTTAAACTGCTCAATGCTAAAAAGTTCGGCACGCAGAGGCTCCTCCTCAGCGTTGCTATTCCAAACCCGAGAGGTGCCGAGACGCATTTTAAGAGGCAAAATATAGTCTTGAAGAGACTTTAGAGGCAATACACACTCCTATTCCTTTTTGCGTAAATGAAACGTTCGAAAAATAAAGTTTTTAGAATGGCGGAACATTTAAGAGTTATTATACACCATAAAACGATATTTCAGTTATACAAAATCTTAAGACTGACTTTAACCCCCTTTATTTTATTTGGTCAATGAAACTTTATGCAAGGCTGGTTTAAATAAGGAGATTACCTCTAAGGACGAACAGTAATATTGGGCAAGGGGAAGCCCAGAAAGGAATCACCATAAAAACGCTACTGGCATCAACTTGATTCCCTCTTATTCATTTCAATGCGTATCCGCGGCAAACATTCTGGGAAACGTTGTTGTAAAAACTCCAGGAGTTTTTCTCTAACTTCACAACGTAAGTCCCAGGCAGTCGGAGAATCCACTGCGCTCATCAGCGCTCGCAATTCAACTGTTTTATCAGTTGCATTGGTAACCTGTAGCACATTGACCTTTTTATCCCACTTTGGGCTGTTTTCCAAAATACGCGTTAATTCATTACGCACTTCTTTCACGGATACGGTGTAATCGGTATAAATAAAAACAGTTCCCAACAAATCCGCTGAAGTCCGCGTCCAATTCTGAAATGGTTTTTCAAGAAAATATGATATTGGAACTACCAAACGCCTTAGGTCCCAAATACGGACTACCACAAAAGTGAGAGTAATTTCTTCAATCCAGCCCCATTCATCTTCAATAATAACCACATCGTCCAGCCGAATTGGCTGGGCGATGGCTATCTGAATACCGGCAATAAGATTTCCCAGCGTTTTTTGCGCAGCAAAACCTATAACTATTCCCAAAACTCCTGCCGAAGCCAAGATACTTACCCCTATATGCCTGACTTGTGAAAAACTCATCAGAATAAAAGAAGTGGTTAATAAAACTATAACCACGCCGATGATGTTTGAGATCATGCGCATTTGTGTATGCATACTACGGGCGTGCACATTATCCCGAGCATTAATATCATAACGGTTCAAAAGCGCATCGCGAACGATGTAAACAATCTTTACGGCCATCCAACCAAACAACGCAATAAGCAGGATTTGAATAAAATGGCTAATAAAGCCGCTC
>CAZPCF010000115.1:0-6176 GCA_964585045.1 uncultured bacterium | reverse complement strand
AAAAAATATTTCACTCTCGAGAAGGGCCTTATCGCCGGCGGGATCATTCTGGCCATCGGTCTTCTGATGGGCGCTACCACCCTATTTCTCATTTTCACTTATGCGCACAACCTTGATTATGTCGACGTTCCGCTTGCGCGGTTAGCTATCATCTCGATCTTTGTTGTCTTGCTGGGGATTCAGGCGATTTTCTCATCCTTTTTTATCAGTCTATTCAATATCCGTGAAATGCTTAAATAATCTTACCCTCCATGCCGGCTGAACTTCTCCGCACTCTTGTTGCCTGGCTTGTTATTCTGCCATCGGCCTTCCTTGCCGGGACCTTTTACAAGCGACTCGTGCCGCAACGTGATCCTTTGATCCGGGGGATCCTTTACTATGCTCTTGGATTGGCGACCCTGTCCTATGGCGTTGTAGCTTTGAGCGCCGTACATTTGCTGGCAGCGCCCTTTATTTGGGCGATGCTTTTTCTGCCGGTCATCGTCCGTGCTCATAAGCTAGGGGAGTGGCTTCAATGGCTAAAAGAGACCGGAGGAAATCTCCGGCCGGGACCGGATCTTTTTTCGAGAGTCCTTTTCGTGCTTTTTGCGATCTCTTTCGTTGGACTGCTTCTTGGGGCTCTTACTCCTGAGCTTGGCGGCGATGCCCTTTGTTACCAGCTTAATCTTCCCAAGGTTTTCTTGCGGCAAGGATCGCTCATACCGGATCCTCTTGATTACAACTCGTTCTTTCCGCTTCTTATGAATAACCTATTTTTGATCGGTCTTGCGACAGGCGGTGTTTTTACCGCCAAACTTTTCCATTTCTTTTACGGTTTTCTGCTTTTCGCCGGGATCAAACGCTTCATCGAGATCGAAACAAAAAACTACCCGCTGTCTTTTTTTATCGCACTCGTCGTTTGGGTGACACCCACGGTTTACAATCTACTCTCAACAGCCTATATCGATGTGGCCCTGGCTTTTTATACATTCCTTGCGGTCATCATTTTTATTCAGGCGCTTCAAACGGGCGAAAAAAAGATCTTTCTGCTCAGCGGAATTTTTCTTGGTTGCGCGATCGCCGTTAAATATATCGCGCTGATCTCAGCGATATCATTGTTTTTCGTTTGGCTCTATAGCTTTATCGCTTCGCGCCGCCTGAGGCTGCATTTTTCCGGAGGGATCGTGTTTCTTTTGGGGCTGGCGATCACGGCAGGATTCTATCTCGTACGGAACGGGATCGTGACCGGCAATCCGTTTTTCCCCTACTGGGGCGCCGTGTTCGGACAAGCGAGCCGGCCCGCATCGGACGTGTATGTCTATGGGGTGGGGCAAACGTGGTTCCACTATATTTCCGTATATTTTAATATGTTCCTTTCTCCGGAGTTCTTTGGGACTTCCACGACGCGTATCGGGGTCGTTTATTTTCTTTTGATGCCGTTCACTCTCTTGAGCTTGCTCTTTGTTCCCCGGGCGCGTGGATACGCTTTGTTCTGGCTAAGCTTTACCACAATAAGCTTTTTTATCGGACAGGCCGATCGCTGGATCCTTCCCGTATTGCCGGTGATGGCGCTTGCCGCCGGATACGGAATCCATTGGTTTTACAGCTACGCCTCCTTGCCGCTTAAAAAATCGCTAAAGCTGTGCGGTGGGGGATTGGCGGTCGCCATTCTTTGTTTCTATGTTGCAACGGGCGCTTATCATTATCGCTATTCATATTTGCTTTTTACCGGTCAATGGTCGATCTCAAAGTATTTAACCTCGTTGGAACGAACGACAGAGGTCGCGACATGGGCCAATAAGAATCTGCCGACTGGTTCCAAGATCCTGATCGATGCGGAAACGCGGGCTTTTTACTTCGATCATCCGGTGGTGCGGTCCATTTTTCTGGAATGGAAGACAAAGGATCCAGCCGTGTTGTCGGACCCGGAATCTTTTTCGAATATGCTGAGACGGAACCGGATCACCCATGTGCTTACGCGGTTTTCCACGAACGAAAAGAAAAACGTGTCAGCCCCGTCGTCCGCTGTTGAAAAACTTCTGGCCTCACCGTTCGCAAAAAAAGTATATGACGGCGAATCCCGGAATGTTCGTGATACCCGTTTTGAGTATCAAATTTTCAAACTTACCGAGTAGGATAGTCTCTTATGCAGACCCACGAACTTGATTCAAAGCTGATGCGCCTCGCGAAGTGTCCTGCCTGTGGCGGATCTTCGCGGAAGAAATTGTTCGCACTCAACCCCTACGATGTCTATGAGTGTTCCGGATGCCGCCTGAGGTATATTGATCCCTGCCTTTCACCGGAGGGGATGCAGTATTATTATTCCTCCGAAGAAAGGCTTCTTGAGCTGAATCCATTTCACCGTTCTTATTACGATTACGGTGATCCGGCGGCGCCCGGCAGGACGGTGCTTGATTTTACGCGCGCATTGGAACTTTTGGAAAAAGGGCCGGGGACCGAGGGGGAAAAGATCTTTGATGTCGGCTGCGGGAACGGCCTTTTTCTTTCCGTGGCCCAAAGACGGGGATGGCAGGTTTTTGGTTGTGAGCCCAGCGCCGGCAACGTCGCGCTGGCCAAATCAAAGTTCGGCCTGAATGTTTATTGCAGCGATTTTAACTGTTTTGATCCCCAACGTGAAAAATATGATGTCGTTTCGTTTTGGGATGTCCTTGAGCATCTTGTCGAACCTCACGTGTTCCTCGGGAAGGCCATCGGAATGTTGAAACCGGAGGGGAAGATCGTTATCGGAGGGCCCAATGACCGCAGTCTATTAAGGGTCCTGGCCGCGTTTGCTTATCACATGACTGCCGGGCGCGTTCAAAAACCATTGCGGAAAGCATACTTGCTTGAGCACGTCACTTATTATACGGCCGCCACGATGGAAAAACTTTTCGCGAAGCACGGTTTTGCCATGCAATGTTCCTTTATGTCCGGTACCGACCTCAAGAAATATCATTTCCCGCTCCCGGAGAAGCTGCTCGCGTCAACTGTTCTGGCCGCCGGAAAACTGCTGGGGCTTCAAAACCGGATGATCGCGGTATTTAAGGCGCGCGCATGATTGACTTTTGCGGTCAAAACCCTAGAATGCTCGGCTATTATGAACATTATTTTCAAAGCCTTCCGTAAACTTTACTATCTGACCCTCGGAAAAAGCCCGGTACTCGACCGGTTTTTCCGGTACCGCGGCAATCCTCAGGACTATTGGTCGAAACGGGGAGGACAGACCTATTTTGAAGAGCAGGAAGCCGTGGAGGACCGGACTTTACGGAGCCAGTTCATCGCCGGGGAGGTGAAGCAGATATCTTTCGGTTCCCTGCTTGAGATCGGATGCGGTTACAGCAAGCAGCTGAAGAACTTGAGCTCCACGGGAGTTTCTTTTTTTGGCTGCGACTTCAGCCGTCCCCAGTTGTTGAAAGGAAAAGAGTTCTTTCCTCCCATGATAGGCCGGGTGGCGGAGGCGGATGCGGAATTTTTGCCGTTCAAGGATAAATCCTTTGATGTGGTCATGTCCTCCGCGGTGATCCTTCACAACAAGCATCCCAAAGCGCAAAGGATCATTTCCGAAATGATCCGCGTTTCCCGCAGATATTTGGTCCACAACGAAGATACGGACATTACCTTTTCCCGTTACGGGTATGACATGACCCAGACTTACCGGGCCATGGGCTTCCGGATCGTGACCTCCAAACAGATCCCTTGCTCTCAGGACCCGGCCCATACGCAATTCACGATCGTCGAACTTCCCGCGGTGGATGAGGCCGTAAGACCGGGCGATATTCCGCTTAAATATCATAAAGATCAGCCTCAATGAAAATAATCGCCGTTATTCCAACCTATAACGAATCTCAAAATATCACTGAATTGGTCTCTTGCATCCGGGCGGAATGCAAAAACCGGGATCTGGATATCTTGGTGGTCGATAGCGCCTCACCGGACCGGACGGCGGATAGAATCCGGGAAATTCAAAAAGACGACCCCCATTTATTCCTCCTCGAACAGTCCGCCAAACTCGGATTAGGGAAGGCTTATTTGGACGGGATGGATTGGGTCCTGTCCCGGCCTTACGACGCGCTGATCACGATGGATGCGGACATGTCGCACCATCCTAAATACCTGGACCCGATGCTTGCCGCCATTCAGGACCATGACCTGGTCATCGGTTCACGCTATGCCCCCGGGGGTAGATTGGAAGATTGGCCGCTGGCCCGGCAGTATTTGAGTCGCTTCGCGAATTGGTATGCCGGCACTTTAACGGGGCTCCCATTCCATGATCTGACCAGCGGCTTTCAGTGTTTCCGGACAGCGCTTTTGCGCAAGGTCCTCCGTTACAATATCCACACGGAAGGTTATGCTTTCCTGGTAGAACTAAAATTCCTTTCCATCATTCAACTAGCGCGTTTTAAGGAGATCCCGATCGTCTTCACGGACCGCACCCGGGGCAGCTCCAAGATCTCGAAGCGTGTGATCTTTGAATCCATGCTTTTCGTTCTGTCCCGGTTCTTCCAGCGTTCCCGCATTCGCGCAGTACTTTCAAGGACAAAGGACCCTGCCTCTGTCTAGGCCAGAACGGTGTGCCATGGACCCGGTTGCTATTAAACCTCAGATCCGAATGGGTCTTGTGGTCATTCTTTTCGCTTACGTTCTCGGCATGCAACTGATCGGAATACAAAGGCCGTTCGCCGGGCATTATGCTACCTACCAGGGAACGGTAATGGCGTCGATCGCCCGGAACATGGTCCGTGAGAATTTCTCGGATGTTCTCATGCCGAAAACCGATTCCATTTTGGAGGGGGAACGGTCACTGCATTTAAATCAGTATCCGTTCCCGTCCCTTCTGACCGCTTATGCGGTCAAATTTATCGGGGGGGCCTATGAATTCTGGGGGAGGTTCCAGGCCATCCTGTTCAACCTTCTTTCCATCCTTCTGGTTTTTGGCATTGCCGGGCGGTTTTTTGGTGAAGTGACTGCCTGGTTGAGCGCGGTGATCTTTGCTTTGTCGCCTTTTACCGTTGTCTACGGACAAAGTTTTATGTCGGAGCCCAGCTCGCTTTTCTTTTTTCTGGGCTCCTTCTATCTCCTGATCGACCGTCGAGGTTGCACACTGTTCAGCGTTTTTCTAAGTGCGATGTCTTTTTCGATCGCGATCACGGGCCGGCTACACTGGATCTTATTTCTTCCTCTTTTTTGCGTTCCGGTCTTGTGGACAGGGTCTCAGAATAGGTTCCGGAACCTTTTGGTCTTCTGCATCTTTGCGTTGTTACTGCCCCTGATCTGGTATACCCACACGTATTTTGCATCTCTGTATTCGGCCCACGTCCACACCAGCCTTTTTCTTCAAATGGCGACGAGTCAAAAAGGAGCGGCATTTTGGTTCCGCCCTGGACTTTACCGGGCGGTCGGGATGATCTTCGGAAAAAGCATGCTGGCGCTGGTGCTGATCCCGTTCTTTATCGTGGGCATTTTCCAAGCCATGAAAAGCAGGGAAGGGCGATTGTCCCTTTGGGCAGGTATCGGTATCGGCCTGGTTTTGATGATCTTATCTCCGGAAAAGCTGATCCGGCATGATTTTTATTTGTACGCCGCTTTTCCTTTCGTGGCGATCGTCACTGCTCTCGGAGTGGATTGGCTCCTTCAGCATTTCCCGAAAATAGCAGGGTATTTAGCGGTGGGACTTTTTTTAATACTTCTGGCGGCCTCCGCCCGGTTCTCATGGGGCCCGATATTTCATGCTCCCGTCGCCGAAATGAGAATGATCAAAGCTGCCGAAAGCGTTCGTGCAAAAATAGCTCCCAATACCCCCATCATTGTGGCGGGGAGCGATACCGGGGTCTTTGTCTACTATGTGGACCGTCCTTCGTGGACTTTGACTCCGGGCTTGAACGGAAATAAATTTTCTCCGTATCTCCTAATGACGGCCTTCACCGGACGGAATAAGGAATCACTGGATCGGCTAGAGAAAGCCAGCCAGAACCCGATCGATTGGCTGGAATACCTCCGGGCCCGGAGAGCGGCCTATTTCGTGGCTCCCCAACCCAAAGACTTTCAGGCATTTCATGAATTTCTGCGATATTTGGCCGCGAATTACAGGAACATCTCCGGTGATCCTCAGGAATATCTTTTTTATAGCCTCTCTCCGTCGGATTCCATGGCCCAAAAAGGATTGCCCGACGAAAAAAAGGACTCTGTCGTCTGATTTC
>CAZPCF010000114.1:0-6202 GCA_964585045.1 uncultured bacterium | reverse complement strand
ACACGCAGAGTTCGATCGAGGCCCTGACGCAAGCGCTGCAAAAGGCCCATTCCGAGAATTATCATCTGAACGTGGCCCGGGGTACGGTGGGCGGCATTCATGAGCCGGACGTTAAGCTGGCTGTTCTTTCGAAAGCGAGCATTATAGGTCTTCGCGTGACGATCGATCCGAGAGCACAGGTCCTGGCGGAGACGGAAGGCGTGGTCGTTCGTATCTTTAACAGCGTCTCTGAGGCGGTCGAGGGTATCGGCGAAGTCATGGGCGGGGCCCAGGAGCCGGAGTCGAAGAGAGTGGTCGAGAACAAGATCCTGCCGGGGGTGGAGGCAAAAACTGTGAAAGCCGCGAAGAAAGAAATAGTACCCGCTCCTGCGCCGGTCGTGAAGATCTCTGCGTTGGACATGGCTGTTGCTGCGTTGACGAAAGCGTTCGCGAAAACGAAAACAGCTCCTGTTCCTTCGGAGCCCGCGGTTTCTCCGGAGGCGAAAATGAGCATGAAGGCAGCGACCCCTGTGGTGATGGAGCGGATGGAGGACGGGACGCGCTACGGGACGCTTCGTAAACCCGGAAAAGACGTCTTTGTGAAGTGCCGGGGCGGGAACTGGTTGCCGGCAACGGACGGGATGGTGATCCTGCCGGGGGATGAAGTGAAGACCGCGGCCACCGGGTCGGTGGAGGTGATGCTGGACGGCGGGAAGGTCGGCCGTGTGGAGATCAAAGAAGGCAGTCTTTTTAGAATTGCAAAAGCCGAGACCAATGCCGCGACGGGTGATATGAACACTCTTCTGGACCTTGCGATCGGGAAGATCATGGTAAAAGTGGAGTCCCTCAAAGGAAATGCCAAGTTCGAAGTCAAGACCCCCACCGCGCTCACCGGTGTTCGCGGCACCCTCTTCGAAGTGACCGTGAAGGAGAAGATGTAAAGACGTATGGAGTAGGGGGTATCCCGTAAAACCCATCACACTGCGTAAATGTGATATCACATTTACGCAGTGTGATGGGTTGGCGTGTTGCATTCCATCAAGGAAAGCTGTCAGGGGACCGATAATCATAGCGGAAGGGCCCAACGGAAAAGGACTATGAAAAAACACCCACAGCTTCTTGAACTGAATGCCTTCTTCTTTATCTCCAGAATGTCCAAGAAATACGGACGCCCTCTGACGCTTACGACAGTTCCGGTCGTGGAATGGAAGTCGTTCGCAGAACAGGGGTTCGATTATCTTTGGCTCATGGGGGTTTGGGCCCGCAGTCCAGGATCTGCCGCCCATGCCGCCAAGGAACCCGGCCTCTGCCGCGCCTACGATCTGATCCTCCCGGATTGGACGCGGAAGGATGTCACGGGTTCTCCGTATGCCATCTATGGTTATGAACTGGACCCTTACCTCGGTAAACCAGAGGAATTACTTCAACTCAAGATGAAACTGAACGGACTGGGACTCGGTCTTATATTGGATTTTGTGCCCAATCATCTCGCCTTCGACCATCCTTGGACCTTGGAACATCCGGAACTTTTCGTGTCCTGCCGCCCGGAAACCTTGCGCGCTCATCCGGAATGGTCCTTCATCACAGCCGACGGTAAAAAGCTTGCGCACGGCCGCGACCCTTATTTTGCGCCGTGGATCGATACCGTGCAGATCAATTTCTGGTCCCCCAAAGCGCGCGAAGCCTTGCTCACAGAACTTCTCAAGATCTCAGAGATCGCGGACGGGGTGCGCTGCGATATGGCCATGCTCGCGATGAACGACATTTTTCAAAAAGTTTGGGGCGAGCATATCTTAGAGGCCCGGCCCTTTACGGAATTCTGGGAGGAAATGATCCCGGAAGTGAAAAAGATCGCGCCCAACTTCCTTTTTATCGCGGAGGTTTATTGGGACATGGATTGGCCGCTCCAGCAGATCGGTTTTGATTTTACGTACGACAAACGCCTTTACGACCGGATGTTCTTTGATTCTGCGATCTCGGTGGGCGAGCACTTGAACGCGGAGCCCGCTTATCGCGATAAATGCCTTCGCTTTATTGAAAATCACGACGAAGAGCGGGCGACCGTCACCTTTGGAAAACAGAAATCCAGGGCGGCGGGGATCATCGCAGCAACGGTTCCAGGACTCCGTTTCTTTTATGACGGACAGCTTGAGGGACGGAGGATACGCACGCCGGTCCACCTTCGGCGCGAGCCCCCAGAACCCGCAGATCCCGTAACGGCCGCGATCTATCAACGGCTCTTAAAATACATCAAAAGTCCCGCGACCCACGACGGAGAATGGACGCTCTTGGAAACCCGGCCGGCATGGGAAAAGAACGAAACGCACCGGACGATCCTGGTGTGGCTCTGGGGATGCGGCCAGGATTGGAAACTCGTCGTGGTCAATTACTCCATGATCCGCGCGCAAGCATCCATCCGGCTCCCGGAATTTCTAAGCCGGAAATACTTCATTCAGTTCCGGGACGCATTGACGGACAAGCTCTACGACCGGACGGGAGAAGAACTTTCTCAAAAAGGGTTCTATGTGGACCTCCAGCCCTGGCAGGCCCACCTGTTCGATTTCAAAGCTTAACCAATCCTCAAAAACGCATTCTGCTTTAAAGGGTTATTTTCTTATTCAGCGAATGTTCCGGCGGGAAGTATGTTTCGCCAACGTTCGCCATGCCCCACCGAGGCATGGCTTCACTCGCGAGCGTCGGCCTCGATGTGAAACCTTGGCTCTCGGCCTCCTTAGCGTGTCTCAACATACTTCCCGCCTCCACAGTTCAAGAGAAGGTGAAGGGTTTGAGACGAGGCACGCCAGATTATCAGATATCCAAAAATTTGTATAATCTACCCAAAGGAATTTCTTACAGATCCTAAGGCACGCTCCGAAGGTCAAGCGGGCATGGTGACGGGCAGGCCTGGGCCTCGTCACCCGCGGTTCGTTTCATCCTGTCCCAATGCTTATCGATTTCAACGGAGTTGAAATTGGGGCTGTCCTGATTACCCGTTAATTTTTTATTTGAGAATCAGGACGGCGAGAAACGATCGCGTGAGGCTCTTGCCCTTTGGATCCGTCCCAAGAAGAGGGCGGCACCAAGCTCCAAAGGGCTCCGAACGCTGCCTCGGTCCCAAGTCTGCCCGTCGAGCGAGACTGGAGGCGCGAGTGAGTTTTTCCACGCTGGGGAAAAACGAGCGGTGCCGAAGGAACTGTAAGAAATTCCGTCCCTAAAACCGGGCTTGGAGTGTGGCTCATTGTTTGTTAAACTACTCCGTCATCAAGCACGGACATACAAATTCCCCTGGGAGATAAAATGCCAAGCACGAAAAAGAAGGATGTGAAAAAAGAGAGCCGGGAACTTTGGCACCTAGAACACAAGGATATGACCAAAAGCGGGCTCAAGGAGTCCTTCAGTTCCAGTCTCCAGTACGGTCTCGCCAAGGACCGGTTCACCGCAACCCCTCACGATAATTTCATGGCTCTCGGGATCTCCCTGCGGGACCGTTTGGTGGAACGCTGGATCCAAACGCAGCAACGCTATCATGAAAAGAACCTCAAGCGTGTCTATTACCTTTCTTTGGAATTTCTTATCGGGCGGCTCCTCGGGAATTATATTCTGAACCTCGGACTTTGGGACCAGACACAGAAGGCTTTGGAGGAATTCGGGCTTGATCTCAACAAAGTCCGCGATGAAGAGGTCGATGCGGGGCTCGGAAACGGCGGCCTGGGACGTTTGGCCGCGTGTTTTCTTGATTCTATGGCGACACTCGGGATCCCGGCGCATGGCTATGGGATCCGCTATGAATACGGGATCTTCAATCAAAAGATCGTGAACGGTTATCAAGTGGAATCGCCGGATGAATGGCTCAAGCACGGGAACCCCTGGGAATTCGCCCGTCCGGAATATGCCCAGACTGTGAAATTTTACGGTACCACGAATATGTACCATAACAAAAAAGGGCAGCTTTGCGTCGAGTGGGTGAATACCCAGAATGTGCTTGCCATGCCCTACGATACCCCGATCCCCGGGCATAAAAACAATGTCGTGAACACGCTTCGTCTCTGGTCCGCTAAAAGTTCCGAAGAATTCGATCTTAAATATTTCAACGACGGAGACTATGAAAACGCGGTCTATGACAAGATGTTCTCGGAAAATATCTCCAAGGTCCTCTATCCCAATGATGCAACCTCCATGGGAAGAGAGTTGCGGGTCAAGCAGGAGTATTTCTTTACCGCAGCTTCGATCGCGGACATCATCCGCCGTTTCAAGGAAGATAATGCGCTCTTCAAGAGTTTTCCCGACAAGGCCGCGATCCAGCTGAACGACACCCACCCGTCACTTGCGATCGTGGAATTCATGCGCATTCTTCTGGATGAAGAACAGGTGGACTGGGATACGGCTTGGGACCTTACGGTCCGGACTTTCGCCTACACCAACCATACCGTGATGCCCGAAGCGCTCGAATGCTGGCCCGTGCCGGTGTTCGAAAAACTTCTGCCCCGCCACATACAGATCGTCTATGAGATCAACGACCGTTTCCTTAAAGAACTCGGGGCCCAATATCCCGGCGATCCGGACCGCTTGAGCCGGATGTCCCTGATCGAAGAGGGGAATCCCAAAAAAGTCCGCATGGCCTACTTGTCGATCATCGGATCCCATTCCGTCAACGGGGTTTCCGAATTGCATTCGAAACTCCTGAAGGAGCAGATTTTCAAAGATTTTTATGAGGTTTTCCCCGAAAAATTCAATAATAAAACGAACGGGATCGCGCATCGCCGGTGGCTCATCAAGGCCAACCGGCCGCTTTCCAGGCTCATCACGGAAGCGATCGGGGAGGGTTGGGAAAAGGACCTCTATGAGCTTGAAAAACTGGTCCCGCTCAAGAGTGACCGTCTTCTTAAGAAAAAATGGCAGCAAGTGAAGGCGGAAAATAAAAAGGACCTTGCCCATCTCATTTATGCCGAGACGGGGATCCTGGTCAATATCGATTCCATATTCGATGTCCAGGTCAAACGTATCCACGAATACAAGCGGCAATCCCTTTTTATCCTCTATGCGATCTCCCAATACCTCAAGTTGCGCGAGGATCCGAACGCCTCCGTCACACCGAGGACATTCATTTTCTCCGGGAAAGCCGCACCGAGCTATTTCCTCGCAAAACTCATCATCAAGTTCATCAATAACGTTGCGAACGTGATCAATCACGACAAAGTGAACAAAGATAAGTTCAAAGTCGTGTTCCTTGAGAATTACCGTGTTTCTCTGGCCGAAAAGATCTTTCCGGCGAGTGACCTTTCCGAACAGATCTCAACGGCGGGAACGGAAGCTTCCGGGACCGGCTGCATGAAATTCATGATGAACGGAGCCTTGACCGTGGGGACCCACGACGGGGCCAATATTGAGATCGCTGAAGAGGTGGGGGACGAGAACATTTATATGTTCGGCCTGAAAGCCCCGGAGGCCCTGAAAATAAAAAGGGACGGTTATGATCCCCAAAAATTTATCCGGCAATCGCCCTATCTGGGACAGATCTTCCAGATGATCCAGAACAATTTCTTCTCGCCGATGGAACCCGGCATTTTCGATCCGCTCGTCCATAATCTAAGCGAGGTCGATCCCTTCATGGTCTGCGCGGATTTTGACGCTTATTGTGCCGTCCAGGAACGGATCTCGGAGGAATATCAGGACCAGGACACGTGGGTTGAGAAAGCCATCCTGAATGTGGCAAAATCGGGGAAGTTCTCAAGCGACCGCACCATCGCCGAATACGCCAAAGACATCTGGAATATTCCGGTCAACCACGCCAAATAAGTTCTAACCTTAAGCGTCAGCCGTCCTGCCGGCCATCACTTTTAGAATTCATTCCACACTTCAGCCGGTCAGCAATCCCAGTGCGATGAGGCACGCTCGCGAAACGGAACGGGCACGGTGGCGGACAGAAATCGCCTCTCGACATCGGCTGTTCATCCGCTCCAGTCCCAATACTTATCAATTTCTACGAAGTTGAAATTGGGGCTGCCCTGGTTAGCCCTTAACTTTTATTTGAGAATCAGGGCTGCGACGGATGCCAGCCTGCGCTCTCGCTGATGGGACCTGCTCTGTTGCGCAGGACCAAGCTCCCATCAGCTCCGAGAGCTGTCTCGATGCAATTTCTGTCCGCCGAGTGAAGTCGAGCGCGCGAGCGAAGATCGCCTCGCTGGGGCGATCTGAGCGTTGACGAAGCGCACTGGGATTGCTA
>CAZPCF010000113.1:0-6344 GCA_964585045.1 uncultured bacterium | reverse complement strand
GCTCTTATCCCCCACGGTTTCCTCTCACTGTGATACGCGCTTAACATGAGCAACGCTTCCTTTCTCGCGCCACTTTTCAAATCATAAACACAAAACGAGCATTGAAACAGAGCTGCCGCACCTCTAAATGCCTACTCTCGATTTTGAGGTTTTCATTCATATGTTGCACTCTCGCGTTCGGTTAACTTCTAAGGGAAGTGTAGCTGTATTGAGGCCATTTGTCAATTTTTTGCATGCTATAAGTTGCTATGTATTGCTATCGCTATAATTTGCTAGTTGTCTATCGCAAAACTATTTTCTAAAAAATCCTTTTATAATTAAATTATTTTAAGGATTTCAGATTCAACGTTCCTGAAAAAACGAATCGGGTGGATTTATTTTTATGGAGATGGAGAGTGAAAGATCGGGGCCCGCTTCGCAAAGCACGTCCCGATCGACTCGTTTCTTTATTTGATAGGAGACTGGGGTCTGACTCGGGGGGATGATCGGGGAAAAAGATCCGTCTTGAGACAAGTCACATGATCGATAAAAAGCACGCCGCTCAAATGATCGACCTCGTGTTCCACACAGATCGCTTCGATCCCCGTACTGACCTTTTCGCGGAACTCGCCGCGCTCGTTCTGCCAGCGAAAGCGGACCCATCGGTGGCGCTTCAGGAATGCCGTGTAATCGGGAAGGCTCATGCACCCCTCCTTGCGCGCCTCCGGCTCCCTTTTTTCAAGGATCACGGGATTGACAAGAATGAGACGCTCCGCCTTCGGATCGCGTTTTGAAACATCCACGATCGCGACGGCCTTCGCAACCCCGATCTGTGGCGCGGCGATGCCGATCCCGTGCGGCTGACTTTTCATAACACGGACCAAAGCGGCCACCAGCTTCAAGAACGAACGGTCGAATGCCGTGACCGCTTGCGTTTTTTTCCTGAGGATCGGATCGGGAAAGGTCCGGATGAGAAAGGGCTTCATCAGAGATTATAAGGAAACGCGTTCCAAAGGTTTGATCTGGATCTCGATCTTCAACTTCCTCGCGACCCTGGCCAGAAGGGCCTTAAGTTTCGCCAGGACCACCCTGCCCGGGACGTCCACTTCCAGGAGCATCGCGTAAGTGGTCTTGGCGCCCTTGCCCAGGATCCGGCTGTCGAGGTCCGTAATATTGACGCGCATCCCCGCCAACGCCCGGCTCACTTCGTAAACGATCCCGGTACGGTCCTTGCCGAACGCGGTGACCATGTGGGGAAAAGAACCCTTCGCGTGTTTTTTCCCATGCGAGATCTTCCCTTTCAGCTCCGTCACATGACAATCCATGGACCAGGGAGCTTCCTTAAGGAGCGCCAAACCCTGCAGCACGCGGGCCAGGGTCCCCGGCGACGGCAGGCAGGCGGTCATCATCATGGCGAATTGTCCTTCCAAAAGGGTCATACTGACATCCTCGAGATTGCATCCCCGGGCGAACAAAAGGCCGCTCACCTTGGCAATGATGCCGGGCTTATCTTTACCGCTGACCGTGACCAGTATTTTTTTCATTTTTTCTTCTTACGCTCCAGATATTTGGATAGTTGTTCAAGCCCCCGGTTGAGAAGCTGATCCGCCCCCTCCTGCAACAGTCTCGAACCGATGTAGCTCAGGTCCGGCTGGACCGCGGCGTCCGGGAAAACACCGCTGTAGCGGAACGGGATCATCACTTGGCCGTTCCGGTCCGCGATCAATTCCATTTCATGGATCTTTTTCATCAGGTAGGCGGAGATGCGCTGGGATAACAGCAACTGCATGGAACCATCGACACGCTTGTCCAGGATCCCGTAAGTCCCCTGGCCGGACAATTGATAGCTGGGATCCATCAGCAGGAATTCACTGACCCTCCCGGTCCCCGCCTGGACCCCATACGCCGCTTGCACCGACTGGAACGGCGTGTCGCGGCCCTTCAGCATCTCGCTCAACTCCGGGGGGAGTTCCCCTCCCAAGGCGCTCGTGACCGCAAGCACCGGAGAAAGACGGTCAAAAACCTCCTTAACGAGATTCCGGTTCTTGAGAGCTCCATCCCGGATCTCGATCGTTCCCTCCCCTTTTAGCGATCGCTTGAGCACGGCGGGATTGGCGCCATCGAACGAAAGCTGCGCCCTGGCGCTGAGACGGCCTGTCATATAATCGCCCTTCTTATAAACTTCCGGGATCACCGATTCCATGTCCAGATTGTGGACCTCAAGCGTCCCCTCAAAATGCGGCAGTGTATCGACCACCTTGAGACGGCCCTTGAACACCGCCTTTTCGGGACCGTAGCGAAGCACGAAATCCAGCGACCGCGACACCAAGTCCAGGTCCCCCTCCGCCTCGAGGTTCTTTTTCGCGGAGTTGAATACAGACCCTCCCGCCGTAAAATGGAACGCCTCGTGGGCGGAGGGTTGGCGGACTTCGACCTCCAGCTTTTCGATCTCCATTCTGTAGGCCGGCTCGACCGTCTCATCCTCAAAGTGGATCGTCGCGTCCCGCACAAGGATCTTTCCAACCCCGAATTCCCACCCTTGGGCGACACGGCCCAGGTTCTTCAGCAAAGTACTTTCCGTTTTTTCCGAAGCCTCGGCCGTCGGAACAAGACCCTCTTGGGAGAGCACAGGCCCGGCGGCCGGGACCGGAGCCGTGGGTTCTTTGGCGGGCTGCCAATTCCAGACCCCCTCCCGGTCGCGCTTAAGAAAGATCTCGGGACTTTGGATCACGACTTGGGACATATCGAAGTGCTTTTGCCAAATGAAAGTCAGGTCCACGTCGATCCGGACCTGGTCGCTTTGCAGGATCTTTTCGAGGCTTTTGGAATGATAGAATTTGAGACCGGCAACCTGGAGCTGCGGCCGGAGCTCCCATTGGAACTTGATATCGCCGAGCTCCACACGAAAACCCGTCTGCCGGGTGAGATATTTTTCGAATTCCGCCCGGAACATATTGGGATCGAGGCTCCGGACCGCGAAGTAGCCGACCCCCCCGAGGACCATTCCGAGGATCAAGAGGGCGGCGAGAAGACCGCCCAGGAATTTCAGGAAACCTCGTAAGACCATATGCCCTCGCCTTTTTTCCTGGCTTCTTCCTGGACTTTCAGGAACCTGGCCTTGCGGCTGAAGTCCTGGGTCTCGACCACTTTGGCGGCGCCGACCTTCACCAGGAATTCATTGATAAGGACTTCCTGCTCGTCGGGGACATCGTCCAGCTTCGCCGGGAATTTCAGGTATTTCGCCTGGAGATATGCGTAGGCGAACTCCTTTGCCCCCGGAGCGGGGTTGGCGATCAATTGAAGCTTCAGATCTTGTTTCTGAGCGAGCACCCGGAGGACCGAGATCCCTTCGGTGTCCATCTGGACCCCGACCAGAACCACCCGCTTGCCGCTCTCAAGCGTCAATGTCCCATCCTTCCCGACCTCGGTCACGATCTCGGCGCAAAGAACAGAAGAAAAAATGCCGAACCCCGGCAAGAGCAAAAAAAGCCAGCGCGTCCTCGATCTCACGACGATCTCACTCTCCCATCGTTATAATCGATCTCGTTCAGTCCCAGATCCACGGTCCGGTACTTTTCCCGGAGGGCCTTCAGTTCTTGCTGACCCGCAGGCTTATATTGGTAATAACGCACCAGTTCTTTTTTATTCAAGACCACGGCATCGCTGTAGGCGCCCGGAATGCTCCAGATCCAAGAAAACGGCATCATTCCCCAGAGCTGTTTTTCGTCAGACCCATAAGCGAGATACCAATATCCCGCGAAAGGCAATAGGCACAACCATGCAGCAACGGCAGGGCTCTTGATCTTCACGTCACAGGTGTTGACCCCGTAGGATTTCAGCTCATACACCGCATTCTTCTCGGATTGGGTGAGCGACATACAGCCGGAGAGCATCACGACCAGCATGAATAACGCGCTCAATTTTAAAAAATGGCTCGACATTCGATCCTCCTTATTTTGATCCCATCTCCTCGCGGGCTCTCCCGGAGCCGCTTCAGAGACCTTTTTTTTGAAACGTTCGTGGGTGCATCCCGAAAAAAAGTTATGCCGAAAAGCGCCTGTAGCGGATCATTTCCCCCCGGGCGCCGATCCGGCCCTCCGGGAATGAATTGGCGGAAAGTTCCGGCCAGTATCTTACGTTGATCACCTCTTCAGCCTTATAACGCTCTTTCGCAACTCCCCGTATTTTCTCATTCAAAAGATTTTGGAGATATTCTTCCTGGGAAGGATTCCTATAAAAACCAAAGGAGATCCACTCCCCGAGCTGCCCCGCAACGCGCGCATACTGGATAGGCGGCGCCTTGAGATCCACCTGGATCCACCCAAGCGACTCGTACGGAATGGTGAGGCTCTTAGCGTCCTGTGTCACGACCATTTCCTGGACGCGCGAACACCCGGCTGAAAAAGCCACAAGGACGGCCAAACTAAAAATCACTTTCCAGGAACGGTTCATGCGATCTCCATCTTTGATGGTTTATTATACCTATTTTTGACGGCTTTACTTACCGATCTTTTGCCGGAGCCATGCCAGCGCTTCTTCCCGTGTCTTATGCGTTCCTTCCAGCTGAAGCACGTAAAGTTCTTCCAGGACCGGCTTCATGGCCCGGCCGGGTTTCATCCCAAGCTCCATGAGGTCATGACCGTTCACGAGCGGCTTGGGCTTTAATTCCTCATGTTCATACTCCTTAAGCTTGGCCTGGAGGAACGTGAGATTGTCCAGCATCCCGTGGCTCGCCACGCAGTCCACCCGGTGAAGCTCCATTTCCTCTTCGAAGTGCGGACGGCTGATGAATTGCTTGAGCTTCCCGGCCCGCATCTTCTGCACATCCATGAATTTCATATGGTTGGCCACGCATTCCGAAACCCCGTCCATCTCCTCGTTCGAAAAGCGCAGCCGCCGCATGATCTCACGGGCGATCTTCACTCCCTCTTCGGAATGCTCATAAAAGGTCAGACGGCCTTTGCGGATCGCGGACGTCTTGGGCTTCCCGATATCATGAAAAAGCGCGGAGAAAGCCAGGAGGGTTGAGACCGGAGGCCGGAGGTGTTCCAAAAGAAGCCGCGTATGCTCATAAACATCGCCTTCGGGATGAAAATTCTCGGGTTGCTCCACACCGCGCATCGCTTCCACTTCCGGCATGATCTCTTTCATGAGCCCGGACTCTGAAAGCAGCACAAAGCCGCGTGCCGCGCCGGACCGCGTAAAGATCTTCACAAGCTCTTCACGGATCCGTTCGGGGCTCACTTCGCGGATCTTGGGGGCATTCTTCCGGAGCGCTTCCCAGGTTTTTGCCTCGATCTCAAAACCAAGCGTCGAGGCGAAGCGGATCGCCCGGAGAAGCCGCAGTTTGTCCTCTTCAAAGCGTGCCGCGGGATCCCCGATGGCGCGTATGATCTTTTTCGGCAGGTCCTCGATCCCTCCGACAAAATCGATCACCTTCTCCGCGAAGGGATCATAGAACATGCCGTTCACCGTAAAATCACGGCGTTTGGCGTCTTCCTCCGGCTGGGTAAATGAAACCTGGGTGGGATGCCGGCCGTCCTGGTATCCCCCTTCGCAACGGAAGGTCGCGACCTCGAAGGGGATCTCTTCTTCGACCACGATCATCACGCCGAATTGCTTGCCGACGGGGACCGTCCTGCGGAATATTTTTTCGACCTCTTCCGGCTTCGCGGTCGTGGCGATATCAAAATCCTGGGGCTTTTGCCCCCGTAAGTGGTCCCGGACGCAGCCGCCCGCGAAATACGCGGTGAATCCTTTGTCTTTCAAGGTCTGGGCGATCGTACGCGCCAGCCGTCCTTTCGGCTCACTCAAATCCATCGGTCCCGGGTCCATGTCGCTCCGCTCGTTTGGAAACACTTCCCCTTTAGAGGACGGGCAAGCACCCAATGCCTGTCCCCTAAAGGAAAACAGCCGAAACGCACCTCATTCGTAAAAGCCCAATTAGACGCTAAAAAAATCGCGGGCTGCCTTGTCTCCCGCGGCCTTCTGATAATCCAGATAGTCGATCAACATGAGATCGGGCCGTTTCTCGGCGAGGCGCCTGGCAAGCTGGAACCGCTCCGAGGGGTGCGTCTCAAGCCGCCGGCTCGCGATATATTTGAACACCGTCCCGCATTGCGGGCAGGCCTTGGTATCGTAGGCGTTGATCCCAAGCTCGTTACAGGAAGCGCAATTCCCCGTAAGGTCCCCGATGATCAGGAGATTCTTTTTGACCTCCTCGAGCACGAACGGTTTGTAGGTGCGCAGATAATGTTGAGCCATTGTTTTGGAATCCTCATTAAAGGGGACAGGCTACTTTACCCTATAAAGTAGCCTGTCCCCTTTATTTCCTTTTTCTTAAAAACAAGGTCGCCGGCGCGAAC
>CAZPCF010000112.1:0-6479 GCA_964585045.1 uncultured bacterium | reverse complement strand
CGCCCCATCAGGCGCTGCCACAGAAAAGATCCGCATCGCAGTCGTGATGCCCAGCGCTATTACGGATATGGCTTTTAGCCAGTCGATGTGGGCTGCGCTCAAATCAGTACAGGCTGAGTTGGGTGGCGAATCGGCCGTCGAACTCAAGTATTCGGAAAATATGTTTAAGGTACCCGATGCAGCCGCTGCGTTACGTGACTACGCCAGCCAGGGATTCGACATTGTCATCGCCCATGGTTCGCAGTACGGCACCTCGGTGCAAGAGATCGCTCCGGACTTTTCCAAGACGACTTTTGCCTGGGGCACGGATTGGGGTCATGCATGGGCAGATGCCAGTCGACAGTCTCGAAATCGTGGTGAAATAATTTCTGAAAGGGGAGATCGATTGTCTTATCTCGACCTGTATTGTGGAATCCGGGATCGATATTCCGAACGTGAATACGCTTGTCGTGGACCGGGCCGATTGTTTCGGGCTTGCGGACCTTTATCAACTGCGGGGACGCGTGGGGCGTTTTAAGGAAAAACGGCAGGCGTACGCATATTTCCTGATCCCGAAAAACTGGGTGATGACCCAGGACGCCCAAAAGAGGCTTCACGCCATCGAGAAATTCACCCAGCTGGGGTCGGGGTTCAAGATCGCGATGGAGGACCTTGAGATCCGCGGCGCCGGAAATCTCTTGGGACATGAGCAAAGCGGTTTTATCCAGGCCGTGGGTTTTGATCTTTATTGCCGGATGCTCAAGAAAGCCGTCGAAGAACAAAAAACAGGTGACAGTCACCCAAAAGGGGACAGGCATTAATTGACTGCCTGTCCCCTTTTTATTTTTTATGTTCAAGAAAGCGGTGGAAGAACAAAAAAACCGCGCAACGCACAAAGCGCAACGCGCAACGTGAGCGCTTTGAGTTTTTCGTTGCGCGTTGACCGTTGCGCGTTGCGCAATAAGGGTTATAATGTTGCTCTTATGACAAAGATTATTTTATTCTTTCTAGCGATGACTTTATCCATGCCTCTTGCCCGTGCCGCGGAGCAGGAATTACTGGATCGCGTAGTGGCCGTGGTCAATGACGAGGTCATTACGCAAGCCGAACTGGATACTTTTCTCCGGCCGGTCTATGAGCAATACAGCAAGGAATACAGCGGGGCCGAACTGGTGAAAGCGATCAACGAGGTCCGCCAAAAGATCCTGAGCCAGATGATCGAGGACAAGCTTGTGTATCAAGAAGCGGTCCAGATGGGGATCGAGGTTAAGGACGAAGATGTGGAGAAGGAGTTCCAGGCGTTCAAGGCTAAGATGGAAAATCCCGAGAAATTGGACGAAATGCTCGAACGGGAAGGCCTCACGATGAAGGCCCTGCGCGAGCGGCTCAAGAAACAGGCGATGGTCCGGCAGCTTCAGGACCGTGAGATCCGTTCCAAGGTGATCGTGTCTCCGACCGAGGTGGAGGATTTCTTCAAGAACAATCCCGACCAGTTCAAGACCAAAGAGCGTGTCCGGGTCAAGTCGCTTACGATCAAGAAAAGCGAAGAAGCGCGTGCCAAAGGCCTGACAGACGAAAAAGCAAAACAGCGGATCGAGCTTTTGGCGCAACGGATCCGGCTCTATCGCAATTTTGACCAAGTCGTAAAGGATTTTTCCGAGGACAGCCATGCCAAACAGAATGGTCTTGGGGAATGGATCGAACGCGGCGCTATGATCGAATCCGTGGATGAGGTGATCTTCAGAGCTTCCCCGGGTGAGGTTACGGGGGTCGTGGAGACGCCCATCGGGTATCACATCTTTCGTATCGAAGCGAGAGAACCCGAGAAAGTCCGGTACTTCGAAGAAGTGAAAGACCAGGTTGCGGGATACCTTTTCCAGGAGAAAAGTAACGCGAGATTCCGTGACTGGATGGAAGAGGTCAAAAAGGCGGCGTATATTTCCATAAAATAGACTTCAGACTACAGACTGAAGACCGAAGACTCCCTCATCCAGCCCTCTCCCATGAGGAGAGGGGTAAATTTTTTGCTGTGGTCTATTGTCTGTGGTCTCCGGTCCTGCGGGTATGGGCAAGGGATATCAGGTTATGAAAAAACACGAACAGGCCCCATGTGTAATTGCCCTCACCATGGGCGATCCGGGCGGCATTGGCCCCGAGATCCTCGTGAAGGCCCTCCAAAAAGAAAAGCCCTCCAGGCGCTTGGCCTATCTCTTGATAGGCTCCCGGCAAACATTTAAAACGCTGTGTCAAAAAACAGGCCTCTGGCTTCCGTTCAAAACCGTTTCACTAGTGCCTCATTTAGCAAGTTCGGGCGCGAATTCCCCCTCACCCTACCCTCTCCCCCTAAGCGGGGGAGAGGATAAAGGTGAGGGGGTTTTTTCGGGATTATTGCGTGGTGGAAATGTTTATTTTCTCGATATCTCTCAGGGACTTCCGAAGGGTGGGACATTCAAAATAGGAAAACTGTGCCGCGAAAACGGACGGCTTGCGCTCTTGGCGATCGAAAAAGCAGCCTCTTTAGCAAAACAAGGGATCGTGGACGCGATCGTGACCGCGCCCGTGAATAAGGCCGCGATACGCCTTGTAGATGGAAAATTCATCGGTCACACGGAGTTCCTTGCCGGGAAAGCCAAGACCCGGCGATTTGCCATGATGTTCGTGAGTCCTCGTCTTAATGTGACGCTCGCGACCATCCATGTGCCGCTTAAAAAAGTGGGCGGGCTGCTTACGAAGAGATCCATCCTAGAAAAGATCCTTTTGACGGATGAAATGCTCAAGCGCCGGCTTGCTATCAGAAATCCCAAGATCGCGGTATGCGCTTTGAACCCGCATGGCGGGGAATTCGGGGATGAAGAAGCGAAAGTGATCGAACCTGCAGTTCGCGCGGCGTGCCACAAAGGCATCAACGCGTCCGGGCCGCTTTCGGCAGACCTTCTCTTCCATGCTGCCTATCACGGCCAATACGATGCGGTGATCGGTATGTACCATGATCAGGCGCTCGCACCGTTCAAGTTGGTTGCGTTCCACGACGGTGTGAACGTGACGCTCGGGCTTCCCTACGTACGCACTTCGCCGGATCACGGCACGGCCTTTGATATCGCCTACCAAGGCAAGGCCGATCCTTCTTCCATGCTCGCCGCTCTTCGGCTGGCCAAGAAAGCCGTTCTGAGCCGGAATGTTTAAAAAACCTGCGCGCAGTGTCATTCCCGAATGCTTTAATCGGGAATCCATTTTCTGGATACCCGCTTCGCGGGTATGACAGCGGGGAAATGATATGCTCACGCAGATAGAACTGCTTAAAAAATACGACCTTCGGATCCGCGGCCATTTGGGTCAACACCTCTTGATGGATCCTAACACGATCCGCAAGATCGTGGATGCCCTCGACCTTCAACCCGGCGAACATGTTTTTGAGATCGGGCCGGGACTTGGGGCGGTAACACGGGAGGTTTTGAGGCGAGGGTTCCCTCTGCTTGCGGTGGAAACAGACAAGAAGTTCGTCGACATCCTGACCCAAGAACTTTTGCCGGACTATCGCGATCATTTTAAACTGATCCAGGGCGACATTTTAAAAAGCGATCCCACAAAAAGGGTCCGGGAATGGGCGGGTCCTGGCGCCAAAGTGAAAGTGATCGGGAATCTTCCTTACTACATTAGCACGCCCATTCTGTTCCATCTGATCGAACATGCGAAGGTTTTTTCAAATGCCGTGCTCATGCTCCAAAAAGAGGTGGCCGCGCGGCTCACCGCGCAAGCGGGAGACGAGGACTATGGACGCCTGAGCGTCACAAGCCGGCTTTACGGAGAAACGGAGTTTCTTTTCGATGTTTCACCCAAGTGTTTTCTTCCACCCCCCGAAGTAACATCACGGGTCGTGCGGTATACCTTTCGCAACGATTTCAAGCCGGGGCATGAAAAATTTCTCCTCGAGATCATTCGTGTCGCGTTCAGCCAGCGGCGCAAGACCCTTTTGTCATTACTGGCTCATAATCTTAAGCCAAAACATGGCCGCGAAGATCTCGGGCGCATCTTCGAAAAACTCGGCTTTTCTTCCAAGGTTCGCGGAGAAACCCTTTCCATCGAGAAATTCGTCCTCCTTTCGACGGCCTTGGAAATACAGACGACAGACCGCAGACAAGAGACTGCAGACTAAAAGCTTCCCCATCCGGCCATCCCCCATGGGGAGAGGGGGAATTTTTTGCTGTGGTCTCAGGTCTGTTGTCTCTAGTCTCATTGTTGTATAATAAACCTTCTTATGAACCCCGTTAGAGATAGGAAGCGTTTTTAAAAACGCTTCCGGGAAATGGTTTGAATTCATCATGAATGTTTCGATTTATTTTATTCCGGAGAGAACTGAAGCATGGAGCCAATGATCTCTAACGGGGTGAAAACCACATTGACCCTTGAAGACATCTACGCTCCTGTCCATGCCGGCCTTGGCCGGGTTCCATCGCTTATCCGGGAGACACTCGATACACCCATCCTCAAGATGCGCGAGATGGTTGACCATTTTTTTTCGAAGAATGGGAAGCTCCTCCGGCCGGCCCTGATCCTTTTAGGAGCCGGCCTGGCCCGATCTCTTCGGCCAGGACATGGGATTCCCTCAGAACGCAACGAGACCGCAGAGCTTTATCTTGCCGCAGCCACCGAGATCTTCCATGCCGCAACGCTCATTCATGACGACATCATCGATTCCGCCCCCTTGCGACGGGGTGTTTCAGCCCTTCACATCAAAGCAGGACCCCAGGCAGCGGTCCTTGCGGGGGATTATTTTCATGATCGCGCTATCGTGACGATCTTCCGCCATGGCAATGACCAGATCATCCCGCTTTTCTTAAGGACCGCCGGCGAGATCTGTGAAGGGGAGGTCCGGGAGATCAGTGAAAAGAAGAATATCAACATGACTGAAGAGACCCATCTCGAGATCATCGGAAAGAAAACGGCATCGCTTCTGGCGTGCGCACTTCAGACCGGGGCACTCATTTGGGGGATCGAACCCGGAAGATCCGAAGCGCTCGGGCGGTTTGGGAAATTTTTCGGGATGGCGTTCCAGATCACGGATGACTGTCTGGATTTCTCCGGCGAAGAGAGCGAATTTGGAAAAACCTTAGGCTCCGACCTGGAAGAAGGGGTCTACACACTGCCCGTGATCCATTGCCTTATGTCGGGAGAACGGGACAAAGTTGTCCGTATCCTTTATTCTCGCAGTCACCGCAGGCGTTTTCCCATGCTCCGGGAGGTGCTCGAAAAAAGCGGGGCCCTGGATTACGCACTGGCTAGGGCAAAGGCATTTATGGCCATGGCCAAACGCGAGCTTGAGATTTTTCCGCCGTCCATTTTCCGAACAAGTCTCGAACAGCTCGCTGATTATGCGCTTGAACGGAATCGCTGATCAGCCATGTTGATCATTGTCCCGACACCGATCGGTAATCTCTCCGATGTTACGCTCAGGGCGTTGGAGGCCTTGAAGCAAGCGGATATTATCGTTTGTGAGGATACGCGTCGGACGCAGAAGCTTCTCCAGCATTACGAAATCGTAAAACCGCTTCTCAGCTATCATGATCACAGCTCGGCGCAAAAAACCGCGGGGATCGTTGCTCTTCTGAGAGAAGGAAAGCGTGTTGCATTAGTTTCAGACGGCGGGATGCCGCTGGTGTCGGACCCGGGGTTTCAAGTCGTTCACGCGGCGCTTGCGGAGCAGTTGCCGCTGGAAGTGCTACCGGGGCCGTCGGCGGTAACGATGGCGCTCGTCTTAAGCGGTCTTCCGACGGACAGTTTTAGTTTTTTTGGTTTTCTTTCCAATAAAGGCGAGCGGCGCCGGCATGAGCTTCAAGCGCTCGCGGAGCGGGAAGAAACGCTTATTTTTTTTGAATCACCTTTCAGGATCGTGAAGTCGCTTCAGGACATGCTGGAGGTTTTCGGGGATCGTGAAGCCGCGGTCGCACGCGAACTCACGAAAAAATTCGAAGAGGTCTTGCGCGGCAACCTGTCCGAGCTTATCCGGGATATGACGCAAAAACCCCGCAAAGGTGAAATGGTGGTCTTAGTGTCAGGCAAAGGGCGTAAACAAGTCTTGCCGAAAAGAGGAGATAGCTCAACGCACAACGCGTAACGCACAACGTGAGTTAAAAGTTTTTACGTTGCACGTTGACCGTTGAGCGTTGCGCGAAGAATGCTTATGAAACGCATTGCGTTTTTAGTATCCGGCAGTGGAACCAACATGGAGAACTTGATCAAGCGGATCCGGGCGGGTGAGATTCCCGCGATTCCGGAGGTCGTTATTTCCAATAGACCTGGTGTAAAGGCGCTCGAGAAAGCGGCTGCGCTTGGCGTGGAAACGATCGTGATCGACCACAAAGCCTATGCCGACCGCGAAGTTTTTGACCAGGCGATCAGTGAATGCCTCGATAAGCACAAGATCGATATCATCGTGCTGGCCGGGTTTATGCGTGTCCTGACCGAAGGATTCGTGAGAAAATACTACGGACGGCTTATCAATA
>CAZPCF010000111.1:0-6559 GCA_964585045.1 uncultured bacterium | reverse complement strand
GAGTTCGGCGCTTTTTTTATCGAAGCGATCCAGGGGACGGGCGGCTATATCATCCCTCCGAAGAATTATTTCAAGAGGCTTGCCAAAATATGCCATGATCACGGCATCCTCGTGGTGGATGATGAGATCCAGATGGGTTTTTTCAGGACCGGGAAAATGTGGGCCCTCGAGCATTTTGATGTCCAGCCCGACATTCTGGTGTTCGGCAAGGCCCTGACCAACGGTCTGAACCCGATCTCGGGGATCTGGGCCCGGGAAGATCTGATCTCACCCGGAAAATTCGGCCCGGGTTCCACACATTCGACCTTTTCATCCAACACGCTCGGTACGGCAGCCGGCCTGGAGGTCATGAAGATCCTCGGGGAACAGGATTTCGGTCCCAAGGTGATGGCTAAAGGTTCTTATTTTCTTAAACGCCTGCACGAGCTCCAGCGCAAGCATCCTGAGATCGGGGATGTCGATGGCCTTGGTCTTGCCATGCGCATGGAGATGTGCGAGAAGGACGGTGTGGCGCCAAGCCGGGCGCTGGCTGACCGGATGTTCCAGCTCGGGTTGGAGGGCGATCTTGAGGCGGACGGGCAGGCCATGGGGCTTGTGCTCGATATCGGAGGTTATTACAAGAACGTGATCACACTCGCTCCGTCACTCGAGATCCAGGAAGAAGAGATCGACCGGGCCGTGCATCTTTTGGACCAGCTCATTAATCGGGCGAAAACGAAATAACAAGAAAAAAGGACTATGGCGGTTAAATTCTGTTTTCGTTTACCCCGGCAACCTTCGCCCCCTAATCTGACAAAAGGATTGGGATACAAAGCCGAGCCCTCACAGGCGACGGTCCTTTTGATCCATGGCCTGACCGGCACGCCGAATGAAATGAAGGGTTTGGCCAACTTCTTTTACCGCAGGGGCTATTCGGTCCTCTGTCCCAGACTCGCGCATCATGGGGAGCCGCTTCATATCCTGAAGCGGGCCAAGTGGCAGGAGTTTTACCAATCGGTCAAAGAAGCGTTTCTGGAGATCCCAACAGATCAGAAAATATTCACGGCCGGCCTTTCTATGGGCGCGTTACTCGCCCTTTTACTGGCTGAAGAGTTCCCGGAACGGATCTCCGGGGTGACATGCCTTTCCCCGACGCTTTTCTATGACGGATGGAATATCCCCTGGAGCCACTGTCTTTTACCGCTAGCGTATTACACCCCCATCCGCTACTTTGCCTATTTCAAGGAAGAGCCGCCCTACGGGATCAAGAACGAACGCATTCGAAGCAAGGTCCATGAATATTATAAGAACGCCACATTCGCCGACGTCTCGGAAGCGCTGCAATACGGATATCCCTATTTTCCGGTGACGATCCTCTGTGAATTACGCCTGCTGATCCTGGAGCTGATGAAAAAAATGTCCCGGATCCGGGTCCCTGTTCAGATGATCCAAGCCTCCGAAGACGACATGACCAGCGTCAAGAACTCGCAGTTCATTTATGATCGCATTGCTTCGGCTCAAAAAGAGATCGTGCTCCTGCATGATTCCTACCACGTGATCACCGCGGACCAGGAGCGCAGGATCGTGGCTCAAAAAATGAACGAATTTTTTTGCCGTATCCAGGGCGTGGCGCCCGGCGAGGCGCTCCACGGGAAAGAGGAGGAGGAGAAAGAGGAGGACGCGTGCCGTCCCGCATAAAAAAGGGAAGGCCGCCCATGGTTTTCCTCGATTTCGACAACACGGTCACCAGCCTGGATGTTCTGGATGCGGTCATCGGAAGGTTCTCCATCGATCAGAAGTGGATGATCCATGAAGAAGCCTGGAAAGAAGGGAGGATCGGATCGCGGCAATGTCTCGAGGCCCAGCTGCGATCGGTTCGCGTGACCCGCGCGGATCTCGCAAAATACGTGAAACAGATCCCCCTGGACCCTTTCGCTCTGAAACTTTTCCGGACACTTCGCCGGCAGCGCATTCCCTTTATGATCGTCAGCGACAGCTTCACCGTGATCATAAGAACCATTTTGCGCCGCCATGGGATCCGGCAGGCCAAGGTTTTTGCCAATCAATTGAACTTTGAAAAAGACAGGCTCATTCCTTCGTTCCCTTATCACTCCAAGGATTGCCACCGGCGTTGCGCTCATTGTAAAAAGATCCATGTTCTAGAGCATAAAGACAGAACGACGATCTATGTCGGGGACGGCCTCTCGGACGTTTGCCCGGCACTTGAGGCAGATATTGTTTTTGCCAAAGATAGCCTCGCAAGCCATCTCGAGGCAGAAAGGAAATTCCACACGGCGTTCTGCGATCTAGGAGATGTCTGCGCGTTTTTTGAACGTATTAAAACGAAAAAATCTTCGACGAAAGCGCTCATTCATGCCTGACAGCTTATCGGTGGGATTGACCGTGGCGGCACCGGAGGGGCGGGGGAGTGGGAACGCCGGTCTGCGCGCAGAGATCATCACGGATATCACGCAAGTCTCTCCTGAAGCATGGTCCCGGGTCTATCCGCAGGTTTTTGAAAGTTACTATTTTTTCAAGACCCTCCAGGAGTCAGGTCTCGAACAATTCGAGTGGCACTACATCCTTATCTATGAAGCAAAAGAACTGGTGGGCATTGCCCCTTGTTTTTTAATGCATTATCCTCTCGATACCACGATCCAGGGCCCGATCAAATCCGTCCTTTTAAAGATCAAGAAAAGATCCCCGAATTTTATGGAGTTGAGGGCGCTGGTGTGCGGACTGCCGATGAGCCAGGGGAGGATCGGTATCACGGGGGATCCCCGGGCCGTCGTGCGAGCGATCTGTGCGGCGATGGAATCCCTGGCGGTATCCAAAAAGATATCGATCTTGGGATTCAAGGACTTCGGCCTTCGGGAATGCGAATGGTTGGACGCGCTTCAGGCCGAAGGTTATTATAAATTCGAAAGCATGCCTTCGACCGAAATGGCCATTCCGTTCCGGTCCTTTGACGAATATGTAAAGACGCTCAACCGCGCTTCGCGTGACGGGTTGAAACGGAAACTTAAGAAAATAGACCGCGCGACTCCGCTCCCCATGGAGATCCGCGAACGTTTATCGGAAGACGAACTGGATCAGGTCCATGCCCTTTATACGCAGACCCTCCTCAGCCACGGCGAAATGTCCTTTGAGATCATGACAAAAGATTTTTTCCGCCGCATCTCGGACAATATGCCGGCCGAGACCCGTTATTTTTTGTGGCGTCTGGAAGGCCGCATCGTGGCTTTCGCGTTCTGCTTTGTTTCTGCCGAGAGGATGATCGACTATTACTTGGGCTTCGATTACGCCCTGGCCTACGACCTTCATCTTTATTTTACCCGTTTCCGCGATCTCATGAAATGGTGTATCGAAAACAAGATCCCGGTCTATGAAATGGGCAACACCGGATATGAGGCCAAGAGGCGCTTGGGGTTCGGGTTCATCCGGCTTTTTGTTTACGCTAAGCACCTCAATAAATTCATCAATCCGTTCTTTCATCTGTTATGCCGGTGCCTGAGGCCGGAGAATTTTGACGCGACATTCAAATGTGTCCGGGAGAGAGCATGAGCAAGGCCGGTGGCGTCACCCTCAAGATATTTCTCGCGGTTTTTCTAAACGATGTGATCGACGCCCTAGCCCAGGTCTTGATGAAGAAAGGGATCGTGGGAGGGGCAATGGTTTCCTGGGATATTCACGATCTGTTCTTTTTTGTGGCGCAGAACGCGGTCTCGCCGCTCGTAGTCGCCGGCATCATCCTCTACGCGCTCAATTTTTTCCTTTGGATCATCATCCTTACAAAGATCGACCTGAGTTTGGCTGTTCCTTTGGGGAGCACCACGTACGCGCTCATCCCTTTATCTGCGGTCATTTTTCTGCATGAAAGGATATCCATGATGGGGCTCGCGGGCATCCTCTGCGTTATCCTCGGGATCCTGATCTTGTCGAAGAGCAAACCGGCAGCTCCCTCTGTGATGCCAACGCCATGATCCTCATAAATTTAAAACCAAAGGCAATCATGACAGTCCAAATCACCCTTCAAGAAAAAAAACAGAAGACTTGGGCGCCATGATCCGGACTATTCTTTACGTGCTTATGGCCGAGATCTGGAACACTGCGGGACAATTGCTTTTCAAAAAATCCGCGAACGCTTTTCCGGCCATGCAAGGGGGGAGCCTAAGAGCTTACGGGGTCTTTTTAAAGGATGTGATACGTCGGCCAGGCATCCTGCTGGGGCTTTTCTGCCTGGCGATAGGACTTATCTTTTGGCTTGTAGCGCTCAGCCAGGCAGCCCTGAGCGTTGTGTTCGTCTTGGGAAGCATGCAATACATTCTTATCCTGGTCGCTTCCCGTTTTTTTCTGGGTGAAAAGATCGACGGCATGCGTTTCCTCGGCACACTTTTCATCGCGACCGGGATCGCCTTGGTGGCACTGGGCAGCTTGCCGTAACGGATACTTTCGAAATCCGCCCTTATCGGATATTCTTCCGCCGCCGGTCAGCTCAGGAGAATTTGAGCCTCCTTACCGTTACATAGGTGACCGTAAAGATCCCCGCCTCGATCATAATGGTCGCGATCGCCGCCCCCACATAAGAAAAAGAATCGATCAGAAGAAAGATCATCGGCAGGCCGACCATCGCCATCATTACATGGATCCTGGAATAGATGTGTGTCTTGCCACAGACGAGCAGGAATTGTACGCGGAAAGCGTTGGCGCTGATGAAAAAAACGGAGATGAGCAGAAGTCTGAAGGAGAGCACGGTTTCCGGATAATTCCCGCCAAAGATCGCCTTGATGATCGGATGCGCGAAAACAAAGATGGGCGGCAGGCAGATGAGTGAGATCGTGATCGTGATCAGCTGTATCCGCCGCATGAATTCGAACGCCCGGGTCTTGCTTTTACGGAATATTTTGCTCAGCCGCGGAAAAAGTGCCTGGGAAAAAGAAGAAAGCGGAAAGGTCTGGCAAAGGCCCGCAAGCTTCTCAGCGATGGAATAAAATCCCGTGATCGTGTTGCTGGTGAGAAGCCCGACGGCGAAAATGCGGGTAGTGGTATAGGCGTTGATCGCGACGATCGAAACAAAAATGTCCCAGCCTGCCGTGAGCTGTCCTCGCAGGCTTGTGTACCCCGGAAAACGGAACGAAACCCCCAGGTGCTTGAAGGCGATATATTGTCCCCAAAGGCCGGTGATCAGGCCTACGGAAGAGACGATGAGCGGCACCATCAGGTAGTCTTGGGGCCCCCGGACGGAAAACAGAACGAGGACGACCATAAGGATCCCGCCAGCGATATTGAGGTCCGCGATATATTTCATTTTTTCCGTACCCTGGAAGAACCAGACAGGAAAGAGCGTATTTCCAAGCACCATGCCGAAACTCAGGACGTAGACCATCCAGTCATCTCTGAACTTAGGAATAAAATAGACAATGCAGCTTAGCAGGATAAGGCTCACGAGCGCCAGGGCGATCTTCACCGTCATGACCGACGAAAAGACCTTGCTGACCTCCGCACGGTCGTGTCGACAAAGAGAGATCTCTTTAGTGGCTGAGATGCTGAACCCGTAATCGGTCAGGATCATGAAATATTGGACGAAGGCCTGCGCGAAGGCGATCAGGCCGAATTTCTCCGGGCCGATGACCCGGAAGAGATAAGGCAGGATCAGGACCGGGAGGAGGTAAGTGATGGCTTGTAACACGGAAAGCGAGGCGAAATTATGAAGCACGGTCTTCCGCTCGTGGGGCTTGGCCATGCCATACGTCTTTTTGATCTGACGGACCAGAGAATGCATGGCGAACAATCTACAGGGTTCTGCGCCATAAAACAAGAGCTGGCCCCAGACCATAGCTTATAGCCAATAGCTAAAGTCTATGGGCTCCAGTCTCTGGTCTGTAGTCTCTTGTCTCGCTGTGGTACAATTTCCGCATGATTCACCCCGTTAGAGATACCTGCCTGCCGGCAAGCTGGGGAAGCGCTTCCGTAAGTGAGCACCTAATTATTATAAAGATTTTGATCAATTCGGCCAAGAGGATCGAAGCATGCATGCGACTACGGTCTCTAACGGGGTAAAATTTCCGAAGGACTTTCTTTGGGGCGCATCTACCGCGGCCTATCAAGTGGAAGGCGACAACATTTATGCCGACTGGTGGCGATGGGAGAAGGAGGCCGGCAAGGAGAGTTCCGGCCGGGCTTGCCGTCATTATGACCTCTATGAACAGGATTTCGAACTGGCTACGGGGTTGCATCATAACGCCCATCGTTTTTCCATAGAATGGAGCCGCATTGAGCCGGAAGAGGGGAAGTTCTCGGAACTTGCCCTCAAGCATTACGTCGATGTGATCCTAGCCTTAAAAGCGCGGAATATGGAGCCTGTGGTGACACTGCACCACTTTACGAATCCGGTCTGGCTCGCAGACTCCGGAGGCTGGGAAAATAAAAAAGCCGCGGATCATTTTTTGCGGTACTGTCAATTCGTGGTCGGGGCTCTCTCAAAGCATGTTCGCTACTGGATCACGGTCAATGAACCTACGATCTACACGTCCCACGCTTATCTTTTCGGGGTGTGGCCTCCGCAGGGAAGGTCCCTCTT
>CAZPCF010000110.1:0-6563 GCA_964585045.1 uncultured bacterium | reverse complement strand
GCCCGCGGCCATCTGGATCGAAGGTCCTTGCGTCTTCAAGGCATGGATCTCGGCCTTCTGCGAGGCGACCGTGTTCTGAAGATCGCCCATTTGCTTCTGCATTTGTTGCAGCATGTTCATGAGCTGCGCCTCATCCGCGAAAGCCGTCTGGCCGCCGACGAACGAGAAGATCACGAACAGGCTGATCATTCCCAGTATTGATTTCTTCATTTGTTTTTTCCTCCCTTGATCGGGTTTCGTGGGGCAGAATCATCTTCTGTTCCCTTGGTTTTGACGGCGGGAGTATAGGAAAACCGTGTCAGGTCTTCGTGATGGGCATGTAAAGCGTGCGTAAAGAAAACGGGGGCGTCGGAAGCTAAAGAAACATTACTTCATTCCCGGACCTCAGGGACGGTTCTCCCGAACCGTCCCTAAAGACTTTTGCGAGACTACTTAAATAACGAGGGTCTCAACCAAGGGATATCCAGAGGATAAGCTTAATAGACCTGCGGCACGAACTTCTGTTTATGAAGCGGGGGGCGTTTATACCCCGTGTCTTTCTGCCGCTTCGGGATCACCAGCTTCTTATGCGTCACGTCTTTATAACGGATCCGGGACAAGAGATGCGTCATGCAATTCAGACGTGCCCGTTTTTTGTCGTTCGCATCCACCGCATACCAGGGAGAATCCTGGGTATCCGTATATTCGAACATCACATCTTTGGCTTTGGAATAGTCCACCCAGCGCGCCCTCGCCTCCAGGTCCATCGGACTTAATTTCCAGCGCCGGGCCGGATCGTTAAGTCTCGCCTGAAAACGCTCTTCCTGGACCTCATCGCTGACAGAAAACCAGTATTTGACCAGAACCGTGCCGGAGCGAATCAGTTCTTTCTCGAACTGCGGACAAAAGTGCAGGAAATCCCGGTATTCCGCTTTCGTACAAAAGCCCATCACATGCTCAACACCCGCACGGTTGTACCAGCTGCGGTCAAAAAGCACCATTTCTCCTGCCGCCGGCAAATGGTCGGCGTAGCGCTGAAAATACCACTGCGTTCTTTCCCGCTCCGTAGGAGTTCCCAAAGCCGCGATCCGGACAATGCGCGGATTGGTGCGCGCGGTGATCCGCTTGATCACGCCTCCCTTACCGGCCGCGTCGCGCCCCTCGAAGATCACCACGACCTTCAAGCCCTTCAGCTTGATCCATTCTTCCAGCTTGACCATCTCGGTCTGTAGCCGTTCGATCTCCTGCTTATAGATTTTATTTTTGAGTTTCTTGTCGAGACCTTCAAACCTTCCGGATCGCTTCTTCAGGATCTTTTTGATCTCTTCCTTATCGCGCTTGTCTTTCGAGCTCATGGGGTTCTCCCATTCAGGTTAGATCTTTTCGGTATTCGGATAAGCAAGTTTGGTGAGCCCCGCGATCATTTGTTCAGCATTTTTCGTCGCTTCAGCATCGGGACCCAGTTTTTTTGTGCGGATGGCGAGCGCCTCATTGAGTGCACTGAGCGCTTCCTGGTATTTTTGCTGCATGGCATAAGCGGCACCGAGACTAAAATAGGCTGCTGCGGTATTCAGGCTTTCGCGGCCCTCGCGCGCGAGATAGATCCCGGCCACGCTTTCGTAGATCGCCGCAGATTCATCCACCCGCTTGATGTGCAGGTAAAGACTGGCAAGATTGCTCAGGGTATCCGCGGATTCCAGGCTCTCAGGCCCGTAGCCGTCTTTTGCCACTCGAACCGCCTCTTCGGCAGCGGCAAGAGCGGCCGGAAGGTCCTTTCGCTCATTCGCTGCAATGATCTTTTGATTTAGATCTCGGATCTGAGCGGCTGCCGTCTCGGGAGTTCCCGCGAACAAGACGCCCGTCCCCAGGTAAGACCCGTAAAAAAGAAGGGCCAACATACTGGCTGCCAGTAGAAATCGATTCATGGTAAGAAGACTCGGCTGTCCAAGGAAATGGTCAAAGGATCTCTTTTTCGGGGTAAACAATTCCTCTGAGCTCCTCGGTCATTGCCTGTGTTTTTTTTGTTTCAGGATCATCAGCCCCCAGCTTCTTCATCTGGATCTCCAAAGCCTTGCCCAGGATATCCATAGCGGCTTTGTACTTTTCCTGGGCCGCATAAGCCATGCCTAAATTATAATAACTTTCGGCAAGCACGGGATCATCCTTTTCCAGCTCCTTGAGCTCGATCAGCACAACCTTCTGGAAAAACGGCTGGGCGTCCTGAGCCCGGTCCGCGAGCATGTAAAGACTTGCAAGGTTGCTCATGACCTCCGCGGTTTTCAGGCTCTCCTCCCCGTGTGCCGCATAGGCCACACGAACCGCTTCCTGCGCGGCTTGAAGCGCCGCGGGAAGATCGCCATGATCACTGGCAGCGGCGATCTGGTCGTTTAAAGCGCGGATCTTCTCTTCCGCGGGGTCAGAACCTTTTGCGAAAAGATCCCATGGCCCAAGCAAGATGCCGCATAAAATCGTTAGATATAATATTAAAGCCGTTCTTTTCAATTTTTCAGTCCTCGAATTAACCGTGTCGGCCCGGTTCTGTAACGGGTGATTGTAATCTTTGCGGGATCGGAAATCAAATATCTCTTCGGAAGGGATCAGGCATCCTTGTCGTTTATTTGTTTTCTGGGTAGGCGACAAGGACAGCACAGCCCAAGCTTTACTTTTCTTATACTTAATGGCGACTTGGACAGCCCCAATTTCAACAGAGTTGAAATTGATAGGTGTTGGGACTGATTTTCTGTTTAAAATATAATGGTGAATTAGGCGACGGGGATGAACTGTTCCTGGGCGGCTTGCCAAAGTTGGCGGGCCAGGTCTTTGCGCTGCCCAGAACGGACAGGCCTGTCGCCAAAAACAAAGCGCGCCTTAAAGGTCTTCATCCGAAGAAGATCCTTCAAATGCGGCATGAATTCCATATCGCCCCACCAGCAAACGGACCGGCTGGCAGGGATTTCTTCCCGGGGCGTTCTATAGAAGATCGTAACAAAATGGACAGGATAGAGCCTGTCAGCGGCCGATCTGAAAAGTGCCGCGTTAAAGGGAAGAATCCCGGTTCCCGAACTACTGGTTCCTTCCGGAAAGAACAGAACCCCTTTCCGTCCCTCGAACGCCTCTTCGATCTCCCGATTGACCCGGATCGCATCGCTGGCATCATTCCTGTCAATGAAGATGCAATCGAACGTTTTGATAACACGCCCCAGGAAAGGCCATTCCTCGACTTCCTTCTTGGCAATGAAAACAGCGTCAAGCCGTGTCGCCAGTGCGATGATATCGACATAGCTTAAATGATTACTGATAATGACATACGGGGACTCCGGCGGCGTCCCCCGAACAGTGATGCGCATTCCAAGCACGGCAGCCGAGGCGCGGGCCCAGAACTTGAAAACGATCTTCCTCCAGCGCCAGCCGGCCCCCGGAGGAAGCAAACGTCTGAAAAGAATAAGAAAGTAGGTTAAAGCAAGAATGGAAAAGATCAAAACGATGCGGATCCAAGCGCGCATCGAACCCAGGATACCCGCCCCGAGGCCCTTCGCTTCAGCGCGAGAAGAAATCAAAGGTCGTTTCATCAAGATCCTCCATGGCAAGAAGGGTAAGAAAATCAATAGTGCCGAACGCACGATCCAGCGCGGGTTCACTGCAGATTTTCGCTCCGAAATTCAGATAAGCTCTGAGCAGACGCGGGATCCCGGTTTTCCTGAAAGCCTGCGCCATCTCGGGATATTCCCCGCAAGCAAAATCGGGACGCGCGCACAAAAAAACCTCGGGGTGAACGTACCCGTGAGAACACAGATAGTCAAAAACGCGCCACCCTTCATGGAAATCCTGTTCCGCAAGGGACGTGCAACCAAAAAGAAACCTCTTTTCTTTCATTTCGAGATATCTCATAAGCCCCTTCCACAGCAGAAAAAGGACCTTGATGTTCCGGTGGCTTTTTTCAATACACGCGCGGCCGATCTCGACCCCGTCTTTCTGGAACTTTTCTGGAAATCTTGAAAAATCAAATTCTGAAGCCGAGTAGAACCCCATGTTCTGCCGCGCCATTTCAAGCGTTTGCAAGCGATAGGTCCCTACCGGCCTATTCGTCGCATTTTCATAAATAACAAGGTGATCGCAAAAACCGTCAAAACGGTCTTCGTCTTTTCCGGAAAGATGCGACTCCAGCAATCCTTCGTTCATCTCAAGATTGAAAATCCGGTATCTTAAACGGAGCACCGCATCAAGATCTGGGGAGTCCCCTTTTAAGAAACGGGTGTGAAAGCCTTTGTGTACAGAAGCGGAGACAAGGTCCGAACGAGTCTCTGCGCTTGCGATCTGTTCTTGAATAACATTCATACACACCTCACCAGGGCTGGGTTTTCGAAAAGTTCGTTCCGGCGTTTAAAAGACACTTTCCCACAAGACATATCCTCGCGATACTCCCCATCCGCCAAATTGCACAGGTACTTCAGATATTTCTCAACTGCCTCAAAAGTACCGCCCTCCGCGTCCGGAAAATCGTCATGAGAAACTTTCGGAGAAAACGCCGTCAGGCATTTAATATCCAGCATGCGCGCCGCAATGAACCCGAGGAGTCCCACCGGCCCCGGAGTGTCGATCACGATCTGATCCGGATTCCACTTTTCGATCACGGAAAGCGCCCCGAGCACCGAAGGGATCCTGAGAGAGGAAAAATCGAAAAACCGTTTCCGGAGAATTCCCACCATCGGCAGGTCCAACGCCCCGGGACAACCCAGCGGTCTTTTCGGGCTGGAACAGACCGCCACCCGGACAGAGGGGGCTCCGGAAAGATCCCTCCTGGATGTGAACTCATCGAGATCCTGCCGCGACCTTACCGCATCCGAGAACCATAGGGTCCTTGACGGAGCTTCGGCTGTTTTTACCGGACATTCTCCGCTGAACTCCAAGTCTTCCAAAAGTCTCTTGTTATGATTCAACAGCCGGAGCGCGGCAAAGAAAGGCGCTCCGAGAAAGGTGGTCGCGAGAATGCTTTTTTTCAGCCAACGGGCTTTTCCCGCGCGCCCTTGTTTTGCGCCCAACGCTTGGATCATGTTCCGTACGATCTCATCCAACAAAATCGTCAACTGTTTATAAATAAGATCCATCCTCTGACCTGAGGCATTTGGCCCTATCAAGGAGCGATTCCTAGAAACACCTGAAAAGAACCTCCCAAGAACCCTGTGAAATTTCCGGGGACTCCGTGCAAGGAAAAATGAAAAAACGCGAAGCATACCCCCACCCGTCCTATCCCCACGGAGGATCCCTTCTATCTCCCGGGAAATATGCGCTGGGCTTCCTTCTCCCGTGATATCGCTATAGATGTGCCCTCCGATCAGAATAAAGCTAAGCGCCATGGACTTATAATCGTGGTGTCGACCGAACCCGAATGTTTTTTTATCACGCAAGGACTTCAGAAAATCATCTTTCGACCTGCAAGGCGCGATCGTGAAAGTCTCTCCGATAAAAAGACCGGCATGGTCGTCCGACCCACCCGTAAGACCCTTAATCCAGCTGTCTTTTGAGAAGGGCTCGATCCGGTGCTTGATACGCAGCCGTTCGATGTCTTCCGCTGTCAAATGCTCGATAGCTTCCGTCCATTCCTGATTATGACGAGCGGCATGCGCTCCGTTCACGCTTTCAAAAACATCAAAGAGGAGGATGAGCTTTTCGAGGCTATTACGATCGATCTTACGGTTCACGCTGAGCGTTGCGTGCGCAACGGAGTAGGCGAGTCTTTCCGCGCGAAGATAATCCCGGAAAACATATATATCCGAACGGAGCTCCTGAAGCTTCGCGAATTGCCTTTCCGTAAGATCAAAAACGAGGATGTGCACCTTGCAGTGGTTCTCCGGGAAAACAACGGAAAACTCACAACTGACAAAAGCCTCGTTGGGATACTTATGGGCCAAGCGGAGTGCCCCTTCAATGGAGTTATGATCCGTGACTGTGACAAAATCCATTTTCCGGGACTTCGCGGCACGATAGATAGCATCGAGCTCCGTATAAGATTCACGGACCCCAAGGGCTTTAAGCGTCCACTCATCTCCATCCATCGAGTACTTTGAATGCACGTGCAGATCGGCTCTGGCCATAAATTGTTCCTTTTTTAGATCTAACCCTTATCCGGAACAATTATCGGCTATCAACGTGATGAGGATGTTTGCTAAAGGAAAATTCCGTGTAAAACCGAGCAGAAATGCTGCAATCTATCTTGGGGAAACGAGTTAGGAGAATTCCGGAAGCCGATTATTGGGAAGATTTATTCGCCTTGGGGCGTTGCGGCGTAAGCTCCAGGAGAGGCTGCCGGGCCAGAAGGGCTTCAGTCTCACGGGCCTTCTGGCAGAGATACTCCTGAACCCTGAATCTTTTTTTATCCCCGGGTTCCCTTTTTTTGTAATCCCCGTCGGGAGACAGGTCCCAAGCCTTAATGTTTTCCTTAAAGTAGAGTCCGAGCAATTGGATAAGTTCTTTTTTATTCTTTTTGTCTTCGACAGGAAACATAAGCTCAAGCCGTCTGTCAAAGTTCCTCGGCATCCAATCGGCGCTTGAAAGATAGATCTCTTCATCGCCGGCATTCAGAAAAT
>CAZPCF010000109.1:0-6584 GCA_964585045.1 uncultured bacterium | reverse complement strand
CGGGATCTTCTTCGGCTTCTACCCGGCGCGAAAAGCCGCGGCGCTCGATCCGATCCTCGCATTGCGGTATGAATAGATCCTCCGGATTTGGGAATGTCTTTCGCGCGCTAAGACACCGGAACTACCGGATCTTTTTTTGGGGGCAGAGTGCGTCGCTTGTGGGGACCTGGATGCAGCAGGTCGCATTGAGCTGGCTGGTCTATCGCATGACGAACTCGCCGTTCCTTTTGGGGATGACCATGTTCATGAGTCAGATCCCGACCTTTTTTTTCACGCCTTTCGCGGGTGTTTTCGCCGATCGTCACAGCCGGCGGAACATGCTGATAGCGACCCAGGGCTTTTCGCTTGTCCAGGCTTCGATCCTGGCCTTCCTGGTGCTGACGCATCAGATCCAGATCTGGCATATCATGATCTTGAGTTTTTTCTTGGGGGTCATCTTTTCTTTCGATATACCGATCCGTCAGGCCTTCACGGTCGAAATGATCGAAGATCGTGAAGATCTAGGGAACGCGATCGCTCTGAATTCCTCGATGCTCAACGCGGCGCGGCTTATCGGCCCTTCGATCGCCGGACTTCTTATCGCATCCGTGGGGGAGGGCGTGTGTTTTCTTTTAAACGCGGTGAGTTTTATTCCGGTCATTCTTTCTTTGGTAGCGATGCACGTAGGTTCGCCAAAACTCGCCACCCCAACGCGGCATATTTTGGTGGAACTGAAAGAAGGGCTGGATTATTCCTTTCGTTTTTCTCCGATCAAATGGATCCTGATCCTTTTGTCGATGATCAGTCTTATGGGGGTCCCTTATCAGGTCCTCATGCCGGTCTTTGCGCGGGATATTTTTCACGGCGGGCCGAACACGCTGGGTTTCCTCTTGGGAATGTCCGGGCTCGGGGCGCTCATCGGGGCCATTTTTCTCGCCGCGCGCAAAAACGTGATCGGACTCGTGAGGATCATCGCGTGGACAGCCGTTCTTTTCGGGGCCACGATCGTCATTTTTTCTTTTTCGCGCGACTTCTGGTTCGCGATGCCTGTTATGCTGGTGTCCGGGTTCGGTGTGATGGTGAACATCGCAGCCTGCAACACGATCTTGCAAACCGTCGTGGATGAGGACAAACGCGGCCGGGTGATGGGTCTTTATACGATGGCTTTTATGGGAACGATGCCTTTCGGGAGTTTGCTCGCCGGGATCCTGGCCGCGAGGATCGGTGCGCCGCACACGCTTCTGATCGGGGGAGCGTCCTGTGTGCTGGTGGCTTTTATTTTCATGAGCAAATTGCCGCTCATCCGAAAAGAGATCCGTCCGGTGTACGCCAAAAAGGGGATCATCCCCGAAGTTGCGCAAGGCCTTCAGTCCGCCGCGAATCTCCGGAGCCTCACTCAAGATTGAAAAAGTGTTGCACGGAAAGATTTTTATCTTATACTACCGCCGTTGTTGCTCTTTGAAGAAGTTAAGGTGACAGGCATTTGGGAAGAGAGACCTGCGGTATTTCGCGCAGGGGCTCCACGGTGCCGCCGCTGTCGGTAAGGACGAAAGCGAATTGCCACTGCCTCAGGATTGGGGCGGGAAGGCTCGCAAGTAGGCTTGTACTTACCTAGTCAGAATATCAACCTGTCGCTAAAAACAGAAAGCGTGAAGGCGTACGGAGTACGGCGCAAAAAATTTTGCCGTACACGAAACGCACGACGCCTTTCGCAGAGTTGCCTCCGAGCAGAGGTCAAGACAGGACACCCTTTCTTGCCCCTTCGAGGCGGAAAGGGTTTTTTTGTGTCTGAAAATTCAAAGCTCCGGGGCGTGCATCTCCGGAAAATCAGTTTTTTGTTCCTCGTAGTTTGTCTTCTGAATGTCGGATGGAGTTGGCCGTTCTCTAAAAAATCCAAAGAAAATACGGAGTCCGGAGTACGGAGTACGGGGACCCAAACCAAAGACGCCGTACGCGGTACGCCGTCCGGAAAAAATCCGGACGTGAGTGCAGCACCCACCGATCCAAAAACAGCCGCACAGGATGCTAACTCTAAGATCGATATCGCGAAGCAAGATCCGGATCAACTCAAGCGAACGGATCCGTTGTCGGTAAGTGTCATTGCGTCCAGGCTTCCGTCGGTAACTGAAAATATCAATGACATGCCATCCAATGTCACTTTTAAAGGCCCCAAAGAGCTTGGAGAAACGCACCCGATGACGTTCCAGGACGCGGTTCGCGATACGGAAGGTGCCATTTTCTATGATGAAGTCGGTAATGGCGTGGACTCCACTTTTTCGTTGCGCGGTTTTACCAGCTCAAGCGCTGTGGTCTTTTTGGTGGACGGTGTCCGTGTCAATGAGGTTGATAACAATTCTGTGAACTTTCCGCTGATCCCCATGCGCGATGTCCAGTCTGTCCAGATCGAACGGGGTTCCTCCTCCGCTGTTTATGGGAGCAACGCTTTTGCCGGCGTGGTGAATATCACGACAGGGCAGGCCAGTTCGAAACCCGTACACCTTTTCGGCGGTCTGGAATGGACCAGTTATCATGGTCTCCGTTTCAACCAGGGCGTGAGCGGAACGATCCAGGATAAAGTCACACCTTTGGGTGGAAAATTCACTTACTACTTCAACGGTGAACGCGATGACACCCGTGGTTTCCGGAACCATTCGGAATTCCGCCTGACCTCCTTTGATATCAAGACCGCTTATGAACTTCCTGATGACCAGGGAAGGTTTTTTGTCAACGTCAAGCACATGGTGGACGGAGACCACACGCCCGGTGAGATCACTTTTCAGCAATTTCAGGCCGGCGATCTCCGCACATGCAATAAGCCGTACGATGGACGCAAGTTTTTCAATACGGTGATCTCTTTGGGCGCGGACAAAAAATTCTGGGACGATCATATCCTGGCATCGATCCTGTACAGCGAGCGCCTCAACAAGCGAAATATCTATACCACCTACGGGACTTTCACGCCCTGGGCTTATCCTCAGTTCGACCCCTATACGGCATTTCTCAATATGAAAAGTCGTGACCGGGATCTGACATGGCAGCTGAAATACGATGATCAGTGGAAATGGTTGGGGAACGAATCGCTCTTGGGCATGGAGATCCGTAAAAGCCGGCAGACCTCAGCCGAGCGATATGCCTATTTGGGAAATATCCAGGAATCCTTGGCTCCGACGACGGATCATACCGCTCAGTACGATAATGTGGCGATCTTTTGGCGGGAGACGCTGAAGATCTGCGATAAGGTCATCCCTTATGTCGGAATGCGGCATGACTTCAACTGGCTACATACTCAGGACGCACTGACCCCGACGAATGATGTCAGCCAGCGTTTGGACAAATCCACAGTTTCGACAGGCGTGACAGTGAAACCCTTCAAGTGGATCGATCTTTTCGGGAATTATTCGCAAGGGTTCCGTGTCCCGACCATGGATGAAACGGTTCCTTACGCGGGCGCGAACCAGGTCAATCTGAACCCGGAAACATCCAACAGTTATGAAGCCGGGACACGGTTACGGTACAAAGATGCCGTGGCTTACAAGCTCAGTTATTTTCTAATTGATGTGAATGATGAGATCCAATGGGACAATGTCAGAAATCAGTACTTCAATATCGCCAAGACGCGGCGTTACGGGATCGAACAGCGCCTGGATATCACACCTATTCAGGAAGTGAAGTTATACGGCAGCTACACCTGGATGGCCGCGTATGTCCTTAACAATGGCCAAACGAGCAGCCTTGTTGAAGGCCGTGCTTTAGGACAAGTTCCCGCCAACCGCTTCACTCTGGGGGGGATCGCGACACCTTTAAAACGATTGGGGACTCCTTACGATGGATTCAAGATGGGCCTGAACGGTGAGTTTACCGGCAAACAGCATCCCTCGGGTTATGAATCCTCAGGCCAGGCGACTCTGGATGCAACGGAAGGGGCCGGGCATTGGATCAAAGGTTATTCGGTCTGGAACTTTATCACGTCTTTTGCTTGGAAAGAAAAGGAGATCTATTTTAAGGTCAATAATCTGTTCAATGAGCGGTACTATTCCCGGGCCTATGCCGGGCCATCGTGGGGTAGCGTCATTTATCCTTTCGGAAATTACACATGGGTCAACCCGGGACCCAGACGGGAATTTGTACTTGGAGCAAAGTGGGAATTTTAAGGGTGGGGCTATGACGGAAAAATTTTCCAGGATTTATTTCAGGGGAAAGAAAGCGGTTTGTGTGTTAGGGCTGCTGGTTTCCATGATGCCGGTCGCGATCGGCGCGGAAAATGTTGCGCTTAGTTCCCGCGGGGGGGAAGGGGGGCAAAAAGATCTTTATAACGTGACTTTTAGGCCAAGCGCGGAACTGCTTTCCAAACGTGTCCCGGCTTTTCCGGAGAACGGCAAGTTTGAAACAGGGACAGCGCTGCCCGCTTTGATCTCTATGTCCAAGCCGATCCAGTATCCAGGTTGGGCCAGGCGCAAGGGTTCGGAGGGGCTGCTTGTGGTTGCACTTGAGATTTTGGAAGACGGAAATGTGGGCCGATGGCAGATCATCCAATCGACCGGAGAGGAGTCTTTGGACAAGGCGGCCACAAAAGCCTTTTTGACATGGAAGTTTCAACCCGCCATGAAGAATGGCAAGCCCGTCAAGACCTGCATCCAGGTCCCCATCAATTTTGAGCTCACGAAAGAATGAAATGCCCGCAGGATTTTAGGGGTTCATTGATTTTGGGGAGAGGAAGGGTGCGTGAAGTGGGAGTTCCTACAGAAGCAGCTCAACGCGCAACGCGCAACGCGCAAAGTTTTCATTTTCGTTGTGCGTTGACCGTTGTGCGTTGCGCCATTTTGATGATGGCATCAGTTTTTATTGCACCCGATACCTATGCTTTTGATGGAGCTGCCGAAAAGCCGAAGAAAATCGTTTCCATCAATCTTTGCACGGATGAATTACTGCTTCAGCTTGTGGAGCCGGAGCGTGTGGCGGCACTTACGAAGTTCAGCGCCGACCCCGAAGTTTCGACCGTCGCCTCCCGGGTAAAAGACATCAAAAAGATCCAGGGCGGTATTGAGGCTGTTCAGGCTTGTGGACCGGACCTGCTTGTGGGCGGAAAGTTCAGCCATAAGGAGACGCTTCGTTTTTTTGGCCGTTCCGGGATCCCAGTCCTGACCCTGGGACTTCCCAGGAATTTTGAAGACATTTACACGGATATCCGTAAGCTTGCCGAGGCGGTGGGGGAAACGGCCCGGGGCGACCAGGTCGTTCGAGAGATGCGGTCAGACCTTGCGGAGCTCAGACCGGACACGGGTTCTAAGAAGAAGGCATTCTTTTTCCAAAGCGGAGGCCTTGTTCCGGGTTCGGGTACGTTCGAGAATGCGATCATGGATGCTGCGGGGCTTGAAAATCTTGCAGCGACGATCGATATCCGGGATTATGGAAGTCTTTCTTTGGAGAAATTGATCGAGATGAAGCCCGATGTGTTGATCTTCTCAAGTGATCAGAAAAAAAAACCCACGATTCGCGGGGAAGTGCTCAGTCATCCTGCGATTAAGAAGGCATTGCCCCGTGTGAAAACAGTGACCCTCCCGTCGGCGATCCTGAACTGCGGTTCTCCGGCATCAGTTGAGGCGGTTCGGATCCTTGTGGAGGAAACGAAGTGACCTCTAAGACTGGATGTCCCGCAAAAGAGACTCCCGCCTGGCTGCTTTATGGGATTCTTTGGATAGGACTCGTCGCGGCATTCTTCTGGTCCCTGAATATCGGAAGTGTCCACCTTTCGCTCTCAAACGCCATCCTTCATCCTTCTTCCGGCACTTCTTTTGTGTTCTGGGACATCCGTTTGCCGCGTGCGATCCTGGGATTCCTGGTGGGCGCGACGCTCGGGCTTGCCGGCGCCGCAATGCAGGGATTTTTGCGTAACCCCCTGGCAGAACCCGGAGTGCTTGGCGTGACCGGCGGCGCGGCGTTCGGGGCGGTGCTTGTTTTTTACACCGGACTTGCGTCTGTTTTTTCATTGGCCTTGCCGCTGGGCGGGATCCTGGGGGCATTCCTTTCCGTGCTCCTGCTCTATCTTTTTGCCGGTCGCCTCGCGAACGTTCAAACACTGATCCTGGCCGGCGTGGCGATCAATGTGATCGCATTTTCGGGCACCTCCCTTGTGCTGAATCTTACGAAAGATCCATACGCTGTGCTTGATATTGTCTTTTGGCAGATGGGTTCGCTCGCGGACCGGAGTTTTACGCATGTGTTTTTGGTATTGCCCTTCATCCTGATCGGTTGGGGATGGCTTTTGTGGGACAGGCGGGCGCTTGATGCTTTGAGCCTTGGTGAAGAAACGGCGGCGAGTCTTGGCGTGGATCTCAAGGCCCTCCGCTTGAGGATGATCCTCGGAACGGCCCTTTGCGTAGGGGCGGCGGTGTCGGTGTGCGGAAGCATCGGTTTTGTAGGGCTCGTGGTGCCGCATCTTTTGCGTCCGTTCGTGGGGCATGAGCCGGGAAAACTTTTGGGCGTAAGCGCTTTAGGCGGGGCGATCCTTCTTCTTTTATCTGATATTGCGGTGCGGCTTATTCCCTCGATCGTGGAGCTGAAGCTCGGTGTCGTGACATCCCTTATCGGCGCGCCATTCTTCATCC
>CAZPCF010000108.1:0-6592 GCA_964585045.1 uncultured bacterium | reverse complement strand
CTGTCCGCCGAGTGAAGTCGAGCGCGCGAGCGAAGATCGCCTCGCTAGGGCGATCTGAGCTTTGACAAGGCGCACTGGGATTGCTTTCAAAACGACGATCTGAAGCGGAATGCGGCGACCCAAGTACCGCGTTAGTCCTTCCAAGGAGAGCGTTTCAAAAAGGAAAGAATATCCCAGTCCCAGCCTCTTCCCAAAAGAGGGCGCAGGCCCACCACGCTGAAAAAAAGTTCCACGCTTGAGATCTTCTGAGCCGCCGGCCTTACCTCATGGAAATGACGCGAAAGCAGGAAATGCGAGAGGAAACGCAAAACAGCCGAGATCACAAAAAGCGTCAGAATGCGGGAACCGTTCAGCGTGGGGAGCCGTTCCGCAAGATAGCCTCCCAGCCCGGCTCCCATGAACGTGGCCACTCCGTTGATAAAGCCAAAATAACCAAGACAGCGCGTCCGTTTGCCCGGACTTACGGCATCATAGATGAAATTCAGGGAGCACAGGTTGAAACCACCCCATACGAATCCCGCGAAGATCTCGATCATGAAAAGATAGGCGAGATTGGAAGAAAAGAGCCAGAGGACCGGGATCAGGGGGATCAGGAGGCTCGTGGTTTTTAGCACCTTGGCATTTCCGATCCTGTCGGCGTGTTTTCCCCAGATCGGGAACGAAACCAAACTTGCCGTGACGGCACCCATATGAATGAACATATAAGTCAGGTAACTGAAGTGAAGGTCCCGGAGCATGTAGACGCTGAAATAGGGCGCGGCAAGCGTCGTGGCGAACGTGATGCTTGCGACATAGAAAACGAATTTCACGAAGTTGCTTTCCTTAAAACGCCGCAGGAACATGAAGAATGTGAACATATCTCCGGGGTTTTTTTGCTCGGGGACATCCTGCATCTTGGCCATAAGACCGGAGGAAATGAAACGGGCGACCGCCGTGATCGCGAAAAGAATGCAAAAACCAGCGGCTGTAGAAAATGCCTTAAACGTGTTCAATAAGATCCCGCCTGAGATGGTCGTGACCATACCGGCCAGACCGATGATTCGAGAACGCCAGCCGAAATACTTGCCGCGTTCCTCAGGAGCGAGATAATCACTCGCGAGGCCTCCCCACACCGTGGCGATGAGATTCGCAAGGATCCGGAACAGGGTAACAAAGAAAATAAGCGCCAGGATCCGCGACGGAAAAAGAAAAAAGGGAAAGATCGCCAGCGGCAGCAGAAAGAGCGCTTGGAGAAAAGAGGCTCGCACCAAAAATCGCAGGCGGCTTCCGGCCAGATCAACGGCCTTCACTGCGAGAAATTGCGAAAGAGAACCCATGAGATGGGGGATCGCTACCAGGAACCCGATATCCATCGGGGTCGCTCCGAGGAAGAGCCCGAGCGGGATCAGATATTCGTCCACGGAAGCCTGCATGACACTTGCGGCAATGCCTTCTTTCCATGAGATATTCAGGCTTTTCCGGAAGGGGTTTTTGGCCAGGAGATCCTGAAGCATGGGCATGAAGTTTGGATCCGTCCTCTTCTTATTTTTTTCTAAGCGATTTAAGCTAATCGGGCTATACTAATCCCAATACACATCAATTTCAACCCGGTTGAAATTGGGGCAATCCTTTTCAACCATAAAGGAAATAAAATTTGAGAAAAGGATAGTGTATCGCTATTTATAAGGAAAAAATGAACCCTCACCACCCTAGAAAAAAAGCAAAAAAAGCTTCTCCGGCTTCCCACCTCCCTGCGTCAGCTTCCCTTAAAGCCTTGAAAAATGAAAATCAGAAACTCCGCCGGCAGCTTTTTGCTTTTCAGCAGCAGCAGCAGCAGATGCAGATGCAAGGGTTTTTGGAAAGCGAAGAAAAATACCGGGTTCTCACGGAAAAGTCCCCCAATATGATCTTCATCAGCCAGGGGGGGCGTGTCGTTTACGCAAATCCCAAGTGCGAAGAAGTGATGGGATACAAGCGCAAGGAATTCTACGCGTCCAAGTTCAATTTTCTAAGCCTGATGCACCCGGAGGAGTTCTCCAAGATCCGTCATAATTTTCTCATGCATCAGAGGGGGAAAGAAGTAGCCCCCTATGAATACAAAATGATCACCAAAGGCGGGGAAGTGATCCATGGCATTTTAACATCCAAACTCATCCGCTACCGCGGCGCTCCCGCTATTTTAGGAATTGTCACAGATATCACTAGGCGCAAACTGGCGGAAGAGGCAGTTAAAAAAGCGCTTTCTCTCGAGCAGGCGACTCTAGAGTCCACGGCGGATGGCATTCTTGTGGTGGATAATAAAACACGAAAGGCCACGAGTTTCAATGATCAGTTCGCGCGGCTTTGGCGCATTCCTAAAAAGGTTCTATCGAGTCGTGATGATAAAGAATTGCTCAAATATGTTCTCCCTCAACTAAGGTATCCACAGAAGTTTCTTTCCAAAGTGATGGAGCTTTACCGGCATCCCCGTAGAGATAGTTTCGATACGCTGGAATTCAAGGATGGAAGGTCTTTTGAACGCTATTCGCATCCGCAATTAGTGGACGGCAAACCCGTGGGTCGTGTGTGGAGTTTTCGCGATGTCACCGAACGCAAGCAAGCGGAGGAGGCATTGAATCGGGAAAGCAGCTTTCGGAGCTCCATTATCGAAAATCAACCGGGCATGGTGTGGCTCAAAGATAAAAAGAGCCGGTTCCTTGCCGTAAACCAAAAATTTGCTGATGCTTGCGGGTATAAGGACCCCCGCGAGTTAGCAGGAAAAACGGATCTAGATATTTGGCCGAGGGTGTTGGCCCAAAAATACCGGGCCGATGATCACAAGGTGATGACAACCCTGAAACCCTTGATAACTCAGGAGCTCATTGAGGAAAAAGGGATCCTCAGGTGGTATGAGACCTTCAAAACGCCGGTCCGTGATCTGTCGGGGAAGATCCTCGGAACATCGGGATTCGCCCAGGACATCACCGAACGCAAGCGGGCAGAGGAGGCGTTGCGGGAAAGCGAGAGGCGGTTCCGGAGTATTTTCGCAAGTTCCCGGGACGCTATGATGACCCTTGAGCCGCCTTCTTGGAGATTCACTTCCTCAAATTCTGCCATGGCGCGGATGTTCAAGGCAAAGAACGCAACGGAGTTCACTTCCTATGAGCCTTGGGTTCTTTCGCCCAAACGGCAACCGGACGGGCGTACCTCCGTCGAGAAGGCCAAAGACATGATCAACGCAGCGATGCGAAAAGGCTCCCACTTTTTCGAGTGGACGCACAAGCGGATCAACGGCGAAGAGTTCCCCGCGGAGGTGCTTTTAACCCGTGTGGAGGAGGAAGAAAAAATATTTCTTCAGGCGACGGTCAGGGATATCACGGAGCGAAAGCGGGCGGAAGAAGAAGTGCGCCAGGAAAACGGTTTTCGGAATGCGATCATTGACCGGGCGGCTGAGGGGCTTTGTGTTTGTCATGAGATCACCCGATTTCCGTATATACGGTTCACAGTGTGGAACGGGCGGATGACCGAGATCACGGGCTACACGATGAAAGAGATCAATCAGCGGGGATGGTACCAAAGCGTTTATCCGGATCCTGAATACCGTGCGCAAGCCATTAAGCGGATGGAAAGGATGCGAAAGGGGGATGACATTTTAGGCGAGGAGTGGACCATCACGCGGAAGAACGGGAAAACGCGGACCCTGCTGATATCCACTTCGTTGGTGGACGGTCCCGGGGGGCAGAAGAATGTGTTAGGCCTGATGCATGACATCACGGAACGTAAGCGGTCTGAAGATTCTCTCCAGGAGCACCGGCGCCAATTACTACAGATCATTGACACGGTACCGCACATGATCTTTGCCAAGGGGAATGGGAACCGGTTCCTTCTTGCGAACCGCGCGACCGCAGAGGCATACCAAAAAGAACCCAAAGATCTTATAGGGATGCGGCGTCAAGATGTTCACAAGAACCATCAGGAAATGACGGCATTCCTGAAAGGCGACCGGGAGGTCTTAAGATCCGGAAAGCCCAGGATCTTTTCGGGCGAGTCTTTCACGGATGCCCATGGCCGTAAGCGCATTCTCCAGACGATCAAGATCCCTTTTAAAATGATCGGAGTCAAAGAAACATGTGTCCTGGGGGTGTCGGTCGACGTTACGGAACAAAAGAAGATCGAGGATTTCCGCAACGATATCGTCAGGACCGTGTCCCATGAGCTCCGTACGCCCCTTTCGATCGAGAAAGAGGGGATCAGCCTTCTCATGGACGGGGTCGTAGGGACGGTCAATATGGAACAGAAGGGGATCCTTGAGACGGTCATGCGGAGCATCGACCGTTTATCGCGTATGATCACGAATCTTCTGGATGTTTCAAATATCGAGACCGGCAAGATCAAGCTCTTGCAAAAGATGACGAACTTGGGGGATCTTGTGAAAGAAGTGGCGTTTGAGTTTAAGAAGCGTGCCGGTGAGAAAGGCGTCGATCTCAATGTAAAATTGCCGGGGCGCGCGGTTTGTGTCCTTGTGGATCCGGACAAGATCACGCAAGTTCTGAGTAATTTGGTGGATAATGCCATCAAGTTCACCCCGGAAAGAGGAGCTGTGGAGGTCGCCTTGGATGTATTGAAAAATGAGGTGGAGTGTACGGTCTGGGATAATGGTATCGGGATCGCCCCGAAGAACGTCACCAGGGTGTTTGAAAAATTCGAACAATTTTCAAGGGCAGACGGACCCGGAGAGAAGGGGTTCGGGCTTGGGCTTTCGATCGCCAGGGGGATCATTGAATTGCACGGAGGCCGGATCTGGATCAAAAGTGAACTCGGCAAGGGGACGCGGGTGACGTTCTCACTGCCGCTCTATCAGAAAAAAGAGGGTTGAGATCATGGGCGAGAAAAAAAAGAAGATCCTTTTTATTGAGGATGAGCCGGATCAGATCATGATGATCTCCTTGCGGCTTGAAAGGAACGGTTACGAAGTGGTCTCTTCCATGAGTGGCGAGGGGGGGCTTAAAATGGCTGTGGGGGAAAAGCCCGATCTTATTTTATTGGACGTGATCATGCCCGGGATGGACGGCTTTGAGGTGTGCCGCCGGCTACGTAAGGATCCTGTAACAAAACACATTCCCATTATTTCCACGACCGCGGCGGGCATGGACGATGTGGAGAATCAGTGTCTCACGGCCGGAGCCGACGACTGTATCCGGAAGCCCTACGATCCCACGGATCTTCTCATAAAGATCCATCGGCTGCTCGAAAAATGATCCCACAGGTCGCCAGCAAAAGAAGAGCATCTCCCCCATGAAATCATCGGACGGCAAACAGATCATCGATGCTTTGGTTAAAATAAGCGATGCGGTTATTTCGGATCTATATTTAGAGGAGATCCTTAAATTGATCGTTACAGTGACCGCAGAAGTTATGAATTCCAAAATATGCTCCCTGATGCTCTTGGATAAATCCACCAATGAACTTGCCGTAAAAGCGACTCAGTCTGTCAGCGAATTTTATAATAAAAAACCCAACGCAAAGCTCGGGGAAGGCATCGCCGGAAGAGTGGCTCAGTACGGGAAGCCCATCACCGTCCTTGATGTCCGGAAGGATGGACGCTATCTCAATCAAGCGATCGCCCAAAAAGAAAACCTTTGTTCCTTACTAAGCGTGCCGCTTATTTTTAAAGGAAATGTTATCGGGGTCTTGAACTGCTACACCGTAAAGCCTCACCGCTTTAGCCAAAACGAGATACGTGTTATCAAATCGATCGCGAACCAGGCTGCGATCGTTATCGAGAACTTCCGGTTGGTCGTTGAGTCGCAGGTCATCCAGGAAGAATTGGAATCACGGAAGGTGATCGAACGGGCCAAAGGCATTCTGATGAGAAGGGAGAATTTGAGCGAACAGGGAGCTTACAAGCTTATCCAGAAATACAGCATGGATAAGCGTAAGAGCATGAGGGAAGTGTCGGAGGCTATTCTGTTGAGCGCAGAAATGCAAAAATTCTCATCCAGCAAAGAATAAGATCAGGTTTGAAAATCAGAATCCTTATGTTATAATCCCGGCACTGGGCACCGAGTGAGTGCTTGGCGGAAAGAAAGCAAAACGGCGTTTGGAGAAGAGCCCGGTTTTACTTTTGATTCGGAAACACAGGATGATGACGTCCTTTTTGGCGGTGGTTTTGCCGAAAAGGACTTTTTTTTTGGAAAAAAAGGTCCTTCGCAAAGCGTCGGTGCCTGCCCGCGGCAGGCAGGGGCAAACGTTAAACAGAAAAGGGCAAAAACAATGGCAAAGACAGGGGAAAGTTCAGTAGAAAAAGAAATCAGCGCGTTCATGAAAAAAGTAAGCGCCAGAAATCCTGGCGAAAAGGAATTTCTGCAAGCGGTCCAGGAAGTGGTGGAATCCGTAACGCCTTTCATCGAAAAAAATCCCAAGTATAAAAATGCGAAGATCCTGGAAAGGATCGTCGAACCGGAGCGTGTGATCATGTTCCGGGTTCCCTGGCTTGATGACAAGGGGGAGATGCAGGTCAATCGGGGGTTCCGTATCGAGATGAACAGTGCGATCGGCCCCTACAAAGGCGGTCTTCGTCTTCACCCGAGCGTCAACCTCGGCATTTTGAAGTTCTTGGCGTTCGAGCAGGTGT
>CAZPCF010000107.1:0-6699 GCA_964585045.1 uncultured bacterium | reverse complement strand
TGCGGTAGGCCTCAAGGGCGGATTGATAGCGCTTGTTTTGAAAGAGTTCGTTGCCCTTTTTGACCGTATCCTGCGAGGTTTCAAGAAATCCTGAGAAAAGGAAAAAGGCGGCAAGGCAGGCCATCAGGGCAGGACTTTTGCCGTTCTTGCGGCGGACGAGCATCTCGGCGGCCAGAAAGATCAACGCGAAGATCAGGAACATCTGGTACTGATCTTCGCGTTCCACGACCATTTTTTCCGCAAACTGCTGTTCCCCCCAACCCCGAAGATGTTTTAAGATGACATCGACCTCTTTTTCGCCCGGCGTGGCAGGAAGGTAGATCCCCCCCGTTTCTTTGGCGAGCCGCTCCAGAAGCGGCTGGTTGAGCCGGGTGAGCACCATTTGCCCGCTGCGGTCCTTTTTGAACCCCGAGCGCTCCCCTTTTTCGTTCCTGAGGGGGATGGGCTCCCCTTCCGCGGTCCCAAGGCCGATACAATAGATCCTGACATTAGCCTGCTTGGCTTCCTCGATAGTTTTTTCAATTCCACCTTCATGGTCTTCCCCGTCTGTAAAGAGGATCAGGGCCTTGTATTTGAGTTCCTTCTGGGGGAAGGCGCGGATCGCTAACTGGATGGCCTGGACGAGCGATGTCCCTGGGTCCGGAAGAAACCCCACTTGTACGGCATCCAGGAACAGGAGGAATGCCGCGTGGTCGAGCGTCAGGGGTGTTTGAAGGAATCCTGAGCCCGCGAAAGTGACCATGCCAACACGGTCACCGCGAAGGTTACGGATGAATGTTTCGATCTCAAACTTGGCTTTTTCGAGGCGGTTGGGTTTGATGTCCTCGGCGAGCATGCTGAGCGATGTGTCGACCATGAAGATAATGTCCACACCCTTGCGCTGGGCCGTCCGCTTCTCATCCCCCCATTGCGGGCGCGCGAGCGCGAGCACGAAACAAAGCACGGCAAGCGTCATGAGGATCGCCCGGATAAGCCACTCGTTTTTCCGGTGCCCCTCGATCAATTTCGAGAGCAATGTTTCGTCCTGGACCAGCCGGTGAACCCGCTTCTGCCAGAGCTTGTGCGAAAGAACATAGAATGCCAGGATCACCGGGACCAACCACAGATAAAGGAAATATTCAGGTCTGAAGAATTGCATCAGGGCACCCGGCTTTCTATTAAAAAAAAGATCGGGAAGCCGGTGTTGTCCTGATGGACCATTGGGAAAATAAAGATATCCATCAGGGCACCTTTAAAAGCAGGGTTCGGCGTAGAAAGATATCGAGAAGGAGCAACAAAAGCGCAGGGATCAGGAATATCGGGAACATCTCATTATAACTCCGGTATTCTTTAACCTTCACTTCGCTTTTCTCAAGCCGGTTGATCCGCTCATAGATCTCGGAAAGCGCGACGGGATCGCGGGCCCGGAAGAAGAGGCCGCCCGTGATATCGGCGATGCGCTTCAGGGTCGTTTCGTCGATCTCCACATTGGCCTGAACATAACGCTTGCCGAAAAGCGGATCATCGACCGGGAATGGCACCATGCCGCCCCTGCCGACCCCGATCGTGTAGACCTTGATGCCGAAGCTTTTGGCAAGCTCCGCGGCAGTGACCGGATCGATATTGCCGGCGTTGTTCTCACCGTCCGTGATCAGGATAATGACCTTGCTTTTAGCGTTCGAGTCCCGGAGGCGATTCACCGCGGTCGCAATGCCCATGCCGATGGCGGTGCCGTCCGCGATCATGCCGACCCGGATCTCGGAAAGCAGTTCGATCAGAATGCGGTAATCCAGGGTCAATGGGCACTGTGTGAACGCTTTTTTGGAGAACACCACAAGCCCGACGCGGTCGTTCTCCCGGCCTTTGATGAACTTGATGGCTTCCTGTTTGGCGACATAAACACGGTTCTCGGGCTGGAAATCCTCGGCGAGCATGGAACCCGAGATGTCGAGCACGATCATGATATCCACGCCGTGCGTCTGGTATTCTTTGTCGCTCGAAATGCTGGAAGGGCGCGCCAACGCCGCGACCAAAAGCAGGAACATGAGGGCGCGCAGGAACGGCAGGACCTTAAAGAGGAACATCCGCGGTGTCGCGGGCCGGCCCTTGAGGAGCTCAAAGGACGAGAACGCGAATTCAAGTTTCTCCCGCCGTTTGGCCCAAAGGAAGATCAGGGGCAGGAGGAACAAAAGAAGGAAGAACGCCGGGTGTCTAAACACCATGGGACGCCTCCGCCAAGGCCTGCTCCAGGACCGGCACGGATTCCTTGATGATCTCTTCTGCTTTCTTGTTGATCTGGATGATCTCGGGGGCTGTGGGGATCCACTTTGCGAATTTCGCAAGGTCCGAGGCCTCGAGGACGTACTGGATCTTCTGATAAAGGCCGGCCTCAAGATGTAGGGGGCGAAGGGCGCGCAGGATCTCGACCGTGGTCAATTCCACGGCAAGGATCTGGTAGCGTTTTTCAAAATAGACCCTCAGGATCTCAGAGAGGCGAAGATAGTACATCTTGATGAGCCCGCGCTTGAAAAGATCAGACTCAAAAAGTTCCCCCAGATGCAGGAGGGCCTCTTCTTCAGGGGTCAAGGGCGGTGGCGCGGGTTGGAACACATTCTTTTTCTTGCGAAGTGTACGGTAGAGGAAATAAGCGGCTATAAGAAGAGCCAGGACAAAAAACGTCCATAGGAGTTTTCCCAGGCGCAATTTGTACGGAACAACGGATTTGACATCGCGGATATCCTCCTGAGGCTCCCCTTCCGCGACACTCTTGACCGTCAGGTAGAGCTTGTTCGTTTGAACGCTTTTCTCGGGCTGTCCGTCCTTTTGGTACTTGATCGTCACAGGGTCGAGGATGAATTCACCGAGCCGGTAGGTCGTAAGGGTGAATTTACGGCCGGTCACGACCTTTTTCTTTTGCTTTTTGTGGATATCCTCGACTTTCTTGATCTCAAGGATGTCCGAAGAAGGCGCCGGGATATCGGTAAGGATCCGGATGTCCGGGGCATGCTCGACCGTGACGGTGTAGGTGACCGGGTCTCCGATCGTGAGAAAGGCCTTATCGACCTCGGCCTTGACGCGAATGTCGTCCGTGTTTGCCGCAAGACACGGGCTGCAGCAGAATACGACGAGCAGAAGCAAGAAGAAAAAGGACCGTTTCATTTACGTTCCCTGCCCTTGAAGAACTTAAAAAGTGGTTCGATATAGGAAGTGTTCGCCGGGATATCGATGCAGTCGATCTGAAGGCGTTTGAAGAGTTTTTGGAGGGCGGCCTGCCTTTCATCGGCCGTCTGGCGGAACCGTCTCTGGAATTGGGACGAGGTCGTGTCGACGAGCATGGTTTTCCCGGTTTCCCGGTCCACCAGTTCCACCAGTCCGATCTTCGGGAATTGTTGCTCAAGCGGATCATGGAGATGGATGGCAATGACGTCATGTTTCTGGCTGAGGATCTTCAAGGCTTTTTCATAGCCTTCATCCATGAAGTCCGAGATCAGAAAAATGACGGAGGTTCTTGTCTGGATCCGATAGAGATATTCCAGGGCCCCGGCAAGCCGGGTCTTTTTTTTCTTGGGCTGGTACCCGAGGACCTCGCGAATGACGCGGAGGGCGTGATTCCTTCCCTTTTTGACCGGAATGAATTTCTCGACGCCCTCGGTGGCGATCAGAAGCCCTGTTTTGTCGTTATTTTTAACGGCCGAAAAAGCAAGAATGGCCGTGATCTCGGCTGCGATCTCGGATTTGAGTTTATCTGTCGATCCGAAATATTGCGATCCGGACATGTCAACTGCGAAAAGCACTGTGAGTTCACGGGTTTCGACGAATTTTTTGACGAAGGGATGTAGCGAACGCGCGGTGACGTTCCAATCGATGGTGCGGATATCGTCGCCCGGAACATATTCCCGGACGTCCGCGAACTCGATCCCCTGGCCTTTAAAGACAGATTCATACTCTCCTCCGAAGAGGTCATTGACCAGTCGGGTTGTGCGAATTTCGATCTTCCGGACTTTTTTTAGCAGCGCGGCGAGGAGCATCCCGTTAGAAACCTTTTTCTTGAGTCATTCTAAGTCAACGGTTTTTATGATCTACGGCACTTCGACCTGATCAAAGATCTTTTTGACGATATCTTCGGACGTGATGTCCTCGGCTTCCGCTTCGTAAGTGACAAGCACGCGATGCCGCAGGACGTCCGCTCCGATCTGTTTGACGTCATCGGGGGTCACGTAACCGCGGCCCTGGAGGAAGGCGTTGGCTTTAGCTGCCAACGTCAACATGATGCTCGCACGCGGTGAAGCGCCATATGAAATGAGGGGCTTCAAGTCCGCGAGCTTGTAATCCTGGGGGTTGCGCGTCGCGAACACAAGGTCGAGGATATAATCTTTTACTTTTTCGTCGATATAGATCTGATGCATCAGTTGACGCAAGGCCATGATACGGTCGATATCCAGCACAGGATTGACCTTGATGATCTTTCCGCTCGCCATGCGTTCCAGGATCTCTTTTTCCTCCTTTTTGCTTGGGTAGCTCACGACAAGCTTGAGCATAAAGCGGTCGACCTGGGCCTCGGGAAGAGGATAGGTTCCCTCTTGTTCGATGGGGTTCTGGGTAGCAAGGACGAGGAAAGGGACCGGCAAGGCGAAGGTTTCGTTCCCGATCGTGACCTGGCGTTCCTGCATGGCTTCCAGGAGCGCACTTTGGACCTTGGAAGGTGCCCGGTTGATCTCGTCAGCCAGGACGATATTCGTGAAAATAGGGCCCTTTTTGGTCGTAAAATTGCCATCCTTGGGGTTATAGACCAAGGTCCCGACCACGTCCGCCGGCAGAAGGTCTGGGGTGAACTGGATGCGCTGGAATTGGGCCGCAATGGCCTGGGAGAGAGTCCTCACGGAAAGGGTTTTGGCGAGTCCCGGGACGCCTTCGATCAGGATATGTCCATCCGCTAAGAGAGCCATGAGGAGCCGGTCCACAAGATATTGCTGACCGACGATGACCTTTCCGATCTCGCGGGTGAGATCTTTCAGGGCTGAGCTGGCTTCACGGATCTTGGTGTTCACTTCCTGGATCGAGCTGTCCATAAGGTTCTCCTTTTTAAGTTTGTCTGAATCATTACGTTCTGTCTTTAGTCAGATGCGACGTCCGATGTCCATCATCCGTTCGTCGAATTTCCGATGATAATCTTGCCTTTTACATATTGCAAGAGGGCCTTTTCCATCCGGTCGAGGTCATACGCCGGGATATCTTGTTGCGAGAATTGCATTTCGGTCAGTTGCCCAAAAAGTCGTGAAATTTCGTTCCACTCCCCTGCCGGAAGCTCCTTGGTTTTCAGGAGCGAAAGGATCTCGGCGCTGGTGGTGGTTTTGGAGGGGACATCATAATAGGTCACGACAACGGTTCGCAACTGATTGGACCAGTGCGCCAGTTTTTCTTTGGAATGAGGAGAAGTGAAAGTCGCGATGGATTCCTCTGCTTTTGCATAAATACGCTGCTTCGGATCCGGCGGTGGAACGTTCCTGGCAGCCGCCCGGGTTTTCAGAAGTTTCCACAGCTTGACGCCGGCGAAGGTCACTCCCGAAAATCCGGTCAAGAGACCCAGCCAGATCAGGGTTGCCTTTAAGGGAAGGCTTGGAACTACTTTGATCTTTTGTTCCGGGACAAGGATGGGGATCCATGGTTCCGTTTCGGCCTTGCGGTAGCTGATCTCAAAAGGATAAATAACGGCTGTTCCGGCTTTAAGAGGACGGAATTCATAGAGCAAGGTTTGAGAAACGGTCTCGCCCGTTTCTTGTGATTGGTTTTGATTTTCGAGTGTCAGATTTTCAAGTTTCGGCTCGAGGGAATTTATTTCATACGGATCTTCGGTCCTGGGCCATTCGAGTATGATCTTCAGGACCACACTTTGGTCGGCGGCGATCTGCTTGGCGGGAGGCTCGACCTTAAGACGTGGAGCCGCTAAGCCCAGCGGCGCAAAAAAGCTCAGCAGCAAAACCATACATGCGAGGTTGCATTTCATGCGCTGGAACATAGTTCTCTCTGGGGTTGCGCCTCTACGGGGAAAGTAGAACGGGAAACGCTTGCGTCAGACGCCGAACGTTTCCCGTTCCACGGGTTCGTTATTCCTTCTTTTTCTTTTCCTCGTCATCCACGACTTCGTAATCCGCGTCCACAACTCCGTCTTCCTTTTTTCCTTCAGCTTCAGCTCCCGGAGCGGCTGCACCCTTGTTCCCCGCCTTTTTCGCGGCTTCTTCATACATCTTCTGCGCGATGGTATGAGATGCGGTGCCGAGTTTCTGGGCGGCGTTATCCAGCTCTTCCTTGGATTCGCTGGTGAGCGAGGTCTTCGCTTCTTTCAGGGCCTCTTCGACTTTCTTTTTTTCATCCTCCGAGACCTTATCGCCGTGTTCTTTCAAAGTCTTCTCCGTCGCATAGATGAGATTGTCGAGCTGATTGCGGGCCGTGATGACCTCATGCTTTTGTTTGTCCTCGTCTGCATGCGCCTGGCCTTCTTTAACGAGTTTCTCGACCTCCTCTTTCGAAAGTCCGGACGAAGATTCGATGCGGATCTTCTGTTCCTTCCCCGTGCCGAGGTCCTTGGCCGACACGTGGACAATGCCGTTCGCGTCGATATCAAAGGTCACCTCGACCTGCGGAACGCCGCGTGGCGCGGGCGGGATACCTTCCAGATTGAAGAGCCCGAGTACGCGGTTGTTCGCGGCCATTTCACGTTCT
>CAZPCF010000106.1:0-6711 GCA_964585045.1 uncultured bacterium | reverse complement strand
TTATGTTGACGGATGCCGTCCCTCGAGCCGTTTTTCGCCGCCGCAGTGCCCGGTCTTTTGAAAATAGACGGTCCTGGCGGTCCTTCATCCAAAGCGCCACGAGCAACACGAACAGAAGCAGGTCGCCCCACAGAAGGATCGTATAGGCCCCATCCACGAAATGGGCCGGAAAGCCCTCAGGAATTTTTTCATCGATATAGCGGATATCCTTCCCTTCCGACTTGACCCGTTTTTGAAAGATGGCCTTTCCCGCAAGCTCCTGCGGCATCTGGAAATTCTGATCGGAGTGTTCTACCTGGATCGGAAAATTCGGGGTCCTCAAGGTCACGTACTTTTCCTGCCGGGGATCGAAGAAGCTGAACTCGAGCGGCGGAATAAAAGAGTCCCCCTCCTCCTTGGGAATAAAAACCGTCTCGAAGCTCTTCGTGCCACCGATCACGTTTTCGGTCTGAAAGAGCTTGGAATTGGTGTCCCCGTCATAGATCTTAAAACCCGTAAGCGCCGGAACCTTCGGCCGTGTGAGCGTCTCGATATTGCCTTCGCCCTCGATGACCATTTTAAGCGTCACAGGCTCATTCTGCTTCACTTTATCCCTATCGATCGTTGCCGAGAGACGGAAGGTCCCCACCGCACCCTGGAAACTTGCCGGTTTTCCATTTTCAGGCAAAGGCTTCACAACAAGTTGGATCGGCGGGGGCGTGAGTAAACGGTTTTGTCTCCGTGCGAAAAAGGCTCCCCCCGTGAAAAAACTATCGCTGAAAAATTCATCAAAGGCATTCGACCCCTGCGGTTCCTCGCGGATCGAGACCTTGAGACTTCCGGGCTGGATCGTGTAATTGCCGGGAGCGGTCGGAAAAAGCGCGAGTTTTTTCACATCCGCTTTTACATAGCGCTTGCCGTTCTGGCGAACCGTTTCACGGGGCACATCCCGTCCCATCGGAAATTCCTCGATCCAGAACCCGCTCGTCTCGGGCTCTTTGTCGAATCCCTCATAGCGCGTGTCATAGCGGGTGTAAAGCGAATACGTCAGAAGCACCTGCTCGTTCTGGTAGAGGGTCGTCCGGTCGACCCACGCCTGGACAAAAATATTGTCATCTGTCCCCGGAGATACCGCGGAAGCCTGATCCTGAAAGACCGGTTGTGTTACCGGGGGTGGACCCGAAGGCTGTGTCACGACCCGTTGCGCCGAAGCCTGCGTCCCTGACATCTGGCTCTGGCCTCCCGACACTTCGATCTCAAGCGGCTCCGTCCGGAGAATATTCTGCCCGGCCTGAACTTCAATGGGACTCAGTGTAAAACGTCCGGCCCGCTGGGGAATGAGCGTGTAGCTGAATTCGACATTTGAGGAGGACACACCGTTGATGACCGAGATATGCGAAGCGCGGCCGGTATAGTAGGCCTCAAAACCATCGAGTTGGGAAAGCCTCGGAGCCTGAAGATTCATGCTCTGCCCGGTCACGCGAATGCTAAGCCGGACCTCTTCTCCGACCTGCACCAAACGCTTGTTCAGGCTGGCGGACACACGCACTTCCTCGGCCTGCAGGGATGGGGCAAGAACGCTCCAAATGACGAATGTTGCTAAAAGGATTTTTCTCATATAAGGGTCACAGAAGCGGGTATTGTATAGGAATCACAACACAATTTCAAACAACGAGTTAAGTGAAGAACGCTTGAGTGAAAGTTTCTGGAGAAGTCGATCGAGCTCCCCCGGGGTTTTTACGCGCGCGTGGAGCTCAAATCCTGGCTCTTCAAACCCCTGGACGGGCGCCAAGCGGAGCTCTTTGGCATCGCGTAGGATATCCGACCGTCGCTCCTCGAATTCCTCGAGATAAAGCGAATGCCCCGGGAAACGCAACCGTTTGACGCGGGCAAAGAACCGGTCCGCCTTGGTACGCGGGTCCATACGGCGCGTGCCCAACTTTGCGAGGACCTTATGTTCCCTGCAGATCTCCCGGAGACATTTCCCTGTCCCTTTCATGATGTCCGACAACCACTCTCCGGCCTGAAACAGCTGGGAACTCGTCAGCTTCACTTTCGCCCCGATATTTTTGGCAAAATAATCCTGGTCGTCCCCCGAGAATTTCAGAAAGGACAGGACCCCTCGAAGCGGTAACTGTCCGCCCTCGACAAGATCCTTGAAGGACGCCGGAAATCGATCTGCCTTTCGATAAAACTCCAGCACGGCCTTATCTTCCGAAAGCCCGAGAAGGGGCATCACCACCGAGAGGATCTCACTTTCTTTAAAATGGAACTCCCGGGCCGCCATTCCAAGCGCCCGGGCCCGATCCATGTCTGGGCATCCTTGCTTCCAGTTGGAAACAAGATTCAAAAGAAAAGCGTTTTTGGGTCCCATTTTCCACGCAACGAGCGCAGGCACTTCCTTCATTCTCAAAGCCTGCGCTGCATGGAGGCGTTTATGGCCCGCGATCACGACCGGGCGCCCGGCATCTGTCACAATGACCGGGATCAGGATCCCGAATTTACGGATCGAGGCTTGAAGATGCGGATCGAACAGACGATACCGGAAGCAATGCGGCATCCCCTTTGAGATCTTGGAGATCTTCAGGACCCTAGGATCGTAGCAAGCCATTCCTTCTCCAATTGCGCGGTTGAGATCCCAAGCACTTCCTCGATCGCCTGTTCCGCGGGTTTTCCTTCCTTGAACTTCAAAAGGATCTCTTTCATACGGTACATCTGAAAACGCTCCACCATGTAGCTGACAAGCACGAAAACCTCCTGATAAAAGAGCGCGACCTCCAGAGGATCCATCTTGTCTATTTGCAAACTCTCGGAAAGTAGCCGGCTCATCGGCATGAGAGTTTTTGTCCGAACAGCCGCGGTAAAAACGGTCGTATTCACCGGCTGGATCTTATTTTGCTCATATTCGGCCAAACCTTCGTGGATCCAGGGCGGAGCACGCATCCCGCTCAAGGAGGCCACGAACGCATGGGTCATCTCGTGAACCGCGGCCGCACGCAAATCGGCCTCTCGAAAACCCTGGCGATAAGCCGGGAGCCTTATTTTTCCGTCATAGAGCCCCCCCACCCACAGGGACTGTCCCGTCACATCGCGGAACTCGTTCCCGGAATAAAAAAGCACGGTGGTCTTATGATTGAAATAAGTGCCGAAGTCCTGCGAGATCTGACGGTAAGCGTCCCGCAAAAGGTTCTTCAGCCAGTAGCCTTCGTAACCCTGCTCGCCTTTCCGGTATTTGATAATGAAGTGCTCTTCGTCATAAGTATCAAGGTCTTTTTCGACCAGATTCTCTTTTTGGATCTTTTCGATCTTCTGACGCAAACGCGCCGAAGGGCTCACGAGATAACTTTGTTTGTAATAATTTTCAGCCTTTTGGAAATCCTGCTGGAGATTCTCGATCTCGCCCAGGAGTTCCAGGGCCAGGGCATTCCTCGGTTCCAACGAAAGCGATTCGTTGAGCGCTTCACGAGCCAGCTCGAATTCATTCTTCTCGAAGAATTTGACCGCGTCGTTATAAAGCTCGATCGCCATGGGCGTCATCGGCGCGCTCCCGCCCTTCCCGGCATAAAACCTTTCTATCTCGATCTTTTGCCGGCGCTCCACGGTCTCCTTGCCGCGATCATCATCGTTGATGGCGGCATAACTGCTGGCCGCAAGAAAAAAACACCCGGCCAGCAGCGCAACGCAGGACTTTCTCCTTAATTCTTTGTCTTTTCGCATCTATTTCCTTGTTTCTAGTCTGTCGTCTGTGGTCTGTGGTCTGATTTTTTTGCCATTCCAACACGCTTCCCGATCGACGGATGGTCGTAAAAGAACCACTCGTACCATGCCGGAGGTTCCGGATCCGCGAGGTTCTGTTCCCCGAGTTTCTCCATGCAGGAAATGAAAACTTCCCGGGTCTCAAGCGTCCTCAACGCAAAAAGGTCCGCCGCCCGTTCCCGCCGCCTGGAATAACCGTTCATGACCGGCATCAGGACCAGATTAACGGCATAAAAGATCAGGAAAAGCAACGGCAAGCCCGCCACATCCGCCACAGAATTCAAAGAAAGCGCGGGCGCAAGCGCGTTCATTCCAAAAAACCCGGCGGCAAACGCGATGAGCGAGGCCACGAGGCCGAACGCCAGAAGCCGCCAAACATCGTGATGCTTGTAGTGGCCCAATTCATGCGCCACGACCACTTCGATCTCGGGATGCGTGAAGTTCTGGATCAACGTATCGCTTAAGACCACCCGTTTAGTCCTCCCGATCCCCATGAACGCCGCGTTCGCCTTTTTGGTCGTCTTGCTCAAATTGAGCGAATAGACGTTCCCGACCGGCATGTCAAAACGCGCGGCAAGTTTCAGAACCTTCGCCGCCAGCGCCTTATCCTCAAGGCTGCCATATTTGTAAAAAAGCGGCACGATCACGACCGGAAAGACCTTACCCAGGACATAGCTCACGAACGCATAGGCCGCCCAAGCCCAGACCCACCAACTCGCCGGGTATTGGCGGATGATGAGATACAGGCATTCCAGAAGGACGAGCGACAACGCGAATGAAAGCAGCGTTTTCTTCCCGAGGTCCCAAAACCACTGGCCAAAGTTCTGGTTCGAGAGGCCGAATTGATGCTCCAGCGTGAATCCCGAATAAAACGAAAACGGCAGGTCAAAGATCAGGAAAAAAAGCGAGAACAAGACAAAGTAGACCGCCACAACACCCCAATCACTTCCCCCGGCCAGCGCGATGGCGTTCTGCCGCATCCCGAACGTCCACCCGCTCGCGATCAGGATCCCGAGAAGCGAAGGCGTAAGGATGAGGTGGAAAAGCGTCAACTTTCGCCGAATTCGTTGATAAAGAACGGCCTGTTCAGTTTTTTTTGCCTGTTGTTCCATACAACACCCACTTGTCGGCACAACGCGCAACGGGCAACGCGCAACGAGAAGACCTTGCGTTGAGCTTTGCGCGTTGTGCGTTGCGCTATTGGAATTCCGTCATCACTCCAAAATGATCCGACGAATAAACGCCCTCCGCCGAAGGCTCGTTGAACACCAAACGCGATGAAAGGATCTTTTTGAAAGGCCCCGTCCGTTCACGGACAAAAATATAATCGATACGCCGCTCGGCCATTTTTTCTCGCTCCGCTTCCGCGTAAGGATTCCGGTAATCCCAAGTCAACCCCGGATCATTCGGATTCTTTGCCCCAAAGGTATCACACCATTTCAGCGTTTCCCGGAGATAAGTCACCGAGGGAGTGTCCGGCCCCGCATTAAGATCTCCCAGGAGCACCACGGGAAGGTTTTCTGCCTTCTTCTGCACGAACGCTTCGATCTCGTGCGTCTGATTAAGGCGGATCTCGTTTTCATCAGCCTTCCATGAAAGATGCGTATTGAAAAGCGCTAGTTTCTCTTCGCCTGTATCGAACCTGACATAAAAAACATAGCGGAGGTAATCCTCAGTCGGCGACCTCGTTTTCATCACCAGGCATTCTTGCTCAATGGATTTGAATTTTGAAAGGAAGATCAACCCCGAATGCTCGCCGCTCACCGCCAAGTACGGATATCCGCTACGCACCTGGATCTCCTTGGCCCAGTCCATATTGAAAACTTCCTGGAACCCGACGATATCGGCATCGTATTCCCTAAGGCTTTTAAAAATAAGTTCCCACCGGTCACGCCACGGCCCGCGTTCCTGCCAGGTATTCAATGTGAGTATCTTCATGGCTTTCTTCCTTTCATCGGCACCGTAAGCCCCATCGACTTCCCCAGGCCCCACGAGCACGGCCATCAAAACAAATACCGTTAAAAAAAAGCCTTTCATTTTTGTTTTCCGGGGACTTGTTATTTTTTGACGGGCCGAAACGCAAAAACGGTTCATCGATCCCGTTGATGTCTTATACGCTCCAGGCGGCCGATCATCTCATGCCGGATCTGCTCTTTTGCGTCCTCGAGAGACTGGTCGCCCAGGTCCGAAAGATCCACGGGCTTGCCGATCGAAACTGCAAAAGTGCTTTTTTTACGGATGTAAAAGGATCTTTTAGGCAAGGCCTGGCCTGTCCCTTCGATCACGACCGGCAGAATGGGGCATTGGGTTTCACGGGACAGTTTGAATGCGCCCATTTTGAATGCATGGACCTTGCCATCATGGCTCCGGGTCCCCTCCGGAAAGAGCAGGACGCTCGCCCCTTTTTTAAGGTACCGGCTGATCCAAAGCACGGCCCTCTTCCCGCTCTCATGGCTTGACCGGTCCACCGGGATGTAGCCCGCGAGGGCCATGGCCCACCCCATGATCGGAATGTAAAAAAGTTCCTTTTTGGCCAGGAACTTAAAATTGATCGGCAGGGTTGCCGCCACCACAAGGATGTCCAAAAGACTTTGGTGATTGGCAATGATCACATACTGTTTTTTAGGATCAATGTGATGCCTCCCACGAACGTCCAGCCTCCAGATCATCGAAGTGAAGATGATCAACCAGCCCCACCATCGGGACGCGAGGTGGGTCATGCCTCCTGTCCCCTTATCTAGAAAAATCGAGAGCGGAAAAAAGACCAGCAGATCCACGAAAAAGAACATGAACGTGAAAAAGATCACCCACCCCCAGAGCAAGATGGAAACAATGAACTGGGAAAAACCGGAGAGGCTCTCGTCCTTGTGCATGCGTTTGCGGATCTTCATGGTCCCAATACCTTTCAATTTTTAAGAAGCAGTCCCAATCCCGATCAATCACAGCATCGCTGTGATTGGGGCCGTCCAAGTCGCC
>CAZPCF010000105.1:0-6785 GCA_964585045.1 uncultured bacterium | reverse complement strand
GAAGGGGGTCAGGCACCGTTATAAGAAGAGCGCCTAACACCTTTTTGTGATCGATGCCCCGTATTGTAATGCGGTATTTTTGAGAACGGTATAGTTTTTTGGGGCGGATGCGGTACAATACCCCGCGGTGTACTTTTATCCTTGCTTTGGATTTCTCTAAAAGGGTTGGCAAGGATCGCTCCAATTTCAGGTTCTCTGGAACTGACAAAGATCGGGACTAAAAAATGGGAGGTCAAAATGGCAGATGAAAACAAGAAAACAATTTTGGGCGTGACGGAAAATCTCGAAGCACTTTTGTGCTATGCGGTGGGATGGGTCACGGGGCTTGTTTTTTTACTTTTAGAAAAAGACAACGCCTACGTGCGGTTCCATGCCCTGCAATCGCTGGTGACCTTCGGGGTTCTTCATATTGCCTCCTTTGTGCTGATGTTCATTCCTTTTTTGGGATGGCTCGTTGCGTTTTTGGCAGGACTCCTCAGCCTGTTCCTCTGGATCTTTATGATGATCAAGGCCTATAAGGGAGAGAAGTACAAGCTGCCAATCGTGGGTGATTTCGTCGAGCAGCAACTTACAAAATAAACAGGTGACAGTCACCAGAAAAGGGACAGGCAGTCAATTAATGCCTGTCCCTTTTTTTCAATGCCGGCGTTGCGGTGCCTGCTGCAAACAGCCTGGTTTTGTCTATCTTAAGGAAGGGGATGCCGAGCGCCTTGCCGCGCATTTCAAGATGGACATTTACCAATTCACGGAAACGTATGGCCTTCTCATGGACCGGCAGCATCTCGCGCTTAAAAAACATCTGGATGAGACATGTCTCTTTTTCGAGGCCGGCGGCTGCGCGGTCTATGAAGCGAGACCCGCACAATGCCGTGATTTTCCTTTGAGCTGGAAAACGGAAAGAAGTTTGAGTTACTGCGAGGGGTTGGAAAAAGCTAAACAGCCGCGTTAGGGGTTGGCAGCAAAGCGTTTTCCCCGGGTTTTGGCGCGGGAGGGACCAGGGGGAGCGTGAAAATGAATCGAGACCCTTTTCCAGGCTCGCTTTCGACCCAGAGCTTCCCACCATGCATTTCCACGAACTGCTTGCTGATGGCGAGTCCCAACCCCGTTCCCTTACTGTTCTTTTCAGTCGTGCGTCCCGCCTGCTCATAAGGCCGGAAGATCGCCGCCTGATCTTTCAAGTCGATGCCGCGTCCAGAGTCTTCGATCGTAATCTTCACCCCGCCGTCAGTCTCTTTTGCCAAAGCAACATGGATAAAGCCTTGCGGCGTGAACTTAAGAGCGTTTGAAAGAAGATTGTAGAGTACTTGCCTTATTTTAAGTTCGTCCGCCGTGATCCGGAGGCTGGCCGGTTTCTCTGTAAAACTCAGGGTCAGACGCTTGGTGAAGGCCTCTTCATAAAAGAGATCGAGCGCTGTGTGGATGATCTTTACAAGTTCGATCTCATGGAGCATCAAGAGCATTTTTTTGGATTCGATCTTGGAAAGGTCAAGAACGTCGTTGATGAGATCGCGAAGATGCTTGCCACTGCGCTCGATACGGCAAAGGAAATCTTTTTGTCTTTCCGTTGGCGGTTCGGTCGGGCTTTCGAGTAAAAGCTGGGAAAAGCCAAGGATCGAGTTCAGTGGCGCGCGGATCTCATGGCTCATACGGGCAAAATAATCAGTCTGCAGGTGATGGGCATATTTGACTTTATCACTCGTCTCCCGGAGCTCCCAAAGAAGTTCTTCGAGACGATCGTCCTTTTTCACAAGGGCAGAAGCCAGGGATCTTATGAAGATCGCGATCAAATAGAAGAAAGCGATATGCCGTACGACAATAGCGGTTTTTTGGACTGGGTTCAGACCGGATCCGAGCGGGACGGTTTGGGGGATGATATTAAAATTTCCAAGGACGATCAATCCCGCGTAAAGGATCGAGGCAAGCGTGGCCATTTGCAGGGTCAGAATGGCCGGCAGATGGAGTGCACAGTAGACGATCGAAATAAAGAAGCAGGAGGCATAGATAAAAAGGTCCACGTTCCCCGAAAGATGCAGGGCCGTTGTTTCGGCCAAAAAGTCGATAATGACGGAAGCGACCAAAGCTTCGGTTCCTGACCGGGAATCTCGGAAAAAAGCCTTGTAGGGGCGGTTGACGAAGACTTCGATCAGAATCACCAGATAGAGGGGCCAGAGGTTTTCAATCGAGAAATTTCCCCAATTGCAAGTCAAAATATAAAGAGGGATGAGACAGAGGATGGTGAGGATGCGGAACAGGTAAAGCTGGTAGGCCTTTTGGTAGATCTCCTCAACCGGAGTTCTTTCCGTGATCCTCATGATGCACATCCTCAGAAGTTTATGAGCCCCTTCAAGTGAGGGCGTTCTTATAATAGCCAAGTACACCGTGAAAAGGAAAGCTATTTTTCTCCCAAGGGGCGAGAGGCTTGTTGCGGGGTGCTGGTCAGGCGGCTATCCTTGTCTTTCATTTTTTTCCTTAATGGAGACAAGGGTTGCCCCAATTTCAACTGCGTTGAAATTGACAGGCATTGGGACTAAAATGAACTGTCGTTTTAAAGAGTTGTACTACATGAAAGGAGCCTCATGGACACGAATTCTTTTTTGGCATCCTGTCTCGAAAAGGTCATTGAACAAAAAGGCCAGGACGTTTTTTTAAAAGCTGGAACGCCTCCCCGCATGCGTCTTGGCGGGCAGGTGGTGTCGCTGCCTTTGAAAACGCTTTCAGGAGAGGAGATCCGTGGACTTGCCGATGAGCTGCTCGACTCCAGGCAGAAGGAAACACTTCAAAAGAATAAGAGTGTGGATTTTGGATTCTCCTTTCATAAAAAGGATTGCCGTTTCCGGGCCAATGCTTTCTTTCAACAGGGGGATATCTCCCTGGTGTTCCGTTTGCTCTGGAAAGGCATTCCGACTTTCGAGGAACTTCGATTGCCTCCGGTTCTGAAAAGGGTCGCACTCGAAAAATCCGGCATCATCTTGATCGGGGGAGCAGTCTCTTCCGGGAAGACTACCACGGTGGCGGCCATGCTCCGGGCCATGAATGAAAGTGTCCCAAGGCATGTTCTCACGATCGAGGATCCAGTGGAATATCTGCATGAGGATAAGCAGTGTCTCATCCAGCAGCGCGAGATCGGACGGGATGCCGAAAGCTTTAATTCGGCCCTGAAATACATGGTTCGGCAGTCTCCCGACGTGATCGTGATCGGCGAGATGCGCGATGCGGAGTCTTTCAATTTTGCGCTTTCCGCGGCCGAGGTGGGGAGGCTTGTGATCTCCACCGTTCATGCTCAATCCGCGGGCCAGGTCTTTGACCGCGTATTGAATTTCTTTCCGCCGTCAGAACGAGAAGCGACCCTGCGTTATTTTGCGGCCAATGTGTCCTGTATCATGGTCCAGAAACTTTTAGTGGCCAAGGACGGGAAGACGCTCGTGCCTGCCGCCGAAGTGCTCTTAGGCAATTATACGATCAGACAGTTGATCCTCGACCAAAAGATCGACAAGATCCCGCAAGCGATCCGCAATGCCCGTGAAGAAGGGATGCAGACAATGGACCAGTCGATCCTGGAGCTTTGGAAGGCCGGGCTGGTCGGTCAGGAGACCGCGATCGCCGCGAGTCCATCACCAGAAGATCTTCAAGCCCTGATGAAAGGTATCCGGATCGGTCAAGACACGAAGATCCTGGGCGGCTGAAGCGAGGGGATACACTAAAAAAGCAAAAGGGGACAGGCATTAAGTGGCTGCCTGTCCCCTTTTGCTTTAAACGTATTTTTCGCGGTAGATCTTGATCAACGCGAAAAAGAGTGAGAGGACCACGGGCGCCAGGAAGATCCCCGTCAGGCCGAAGAATTTCAATCCCCCCATGATGCCGAAGAACAAAAGGAAGTAAGGAAGCTTGGTCCTTTCCCCGATGATCGCAGGCTTCATGATGTTGTCAAGCAGGCTGATCCCTAACACACCCACGACCCCAAGGATGATGGCTTTGAGATAAAGCTGGGACAGCACGAGATAGATCACCAACGGCACCCAGATGCTCGCGGCCCCAAGGATTGGGATGAGTGAGGTCATAAAAAGAAGGAATGCGAAAAAGACAGGGACGGGAAGGCCGAGGAGCCAGAACGTGATGCCGGCGGTGAACGCTTGGGTCACGCTTGTGAGGATCTGTCCCCGGATCACGGCGGTGAATGTGTCGTTGATCTGCTGGAAAAGGGCGTCTTTCGTTCCTTTTTCAAATGGGGCGACCTGATAAATAAAATTATAAATGTTCATGCCGTGCTTGAAGAAAACAAAGGTCAAGAAGAACATGAAGAAAAAATTGAGGAGGAAAAAGAAGATGTTCTTTGTGAAGGTTCCGACCTGGGCTGCCGTATAGTTGCCGCCATTTTTTGCGGCGGCCAGCAGCCAGCTTGTCAGATTCTGTTTGAGTACGTCCCACTGGACGATGCGGGTCTCGATCTTTTGGATCCAATTCGTAGCGCGAACATTCTCGATCAAAGTTTCCAGCCGGCCCTCCCGGATGTAACTGTAGACCCACTGCGATGTTTCGATGGCTTGCGTGGTCACATTGATCAGGATCATGGCCAGGGGGAGGATGATCAAGACGAAGACGAGAAGGGTCATGACGATCGCCGTAAGCGTTCCTTGATTTGGGAAACGGTTCCGGAGGGGTGCGTAGACGGGGTACACGGCAAAAGCCAGCACTGCGGACCAGAACATCGCGGAAAAGAACGGTGAAAAGATTCTGAAAACAAGATAAACGATAAAAATAAGCGCGATGATGAAAAAATAGGAAATGAAATTTTCGCGTTTCATAGTGTCAGTCCCAATTCTAATCAATTTCAGAGAATCTGAAATTGGGGCAGTCCTTGTCGCCTTTAAGAAAAAGAATGAAAGACAAGGACAGTCTAGCGGATTCCTTTGTTTTCACAAGCACAACCCCTACTTCTTAAGAAGATAATTCCGGACGTAATCGAGGATGCCTTCACGCGTGGTGTAGCGGCAGCGGAACCCCGTCATTTTTTCATGATGGCTCATATCGGCCTGAGTGAAATTCTGATAAAAACTGTAAGGATTGTCGAAATAATCAGGTTTATGGCTCGTCCCAAGCGCCTCATTCAAGGCATCCACGATCTCATTGAAAGAAGTTGCTTGCCCTGTGCCGAGATTCATAAGAGTGGACTCTTTGGCTTTGTGGGCCATGAGTGTGGCCGTAACGACATCTTTAACATAAATATGATCACGTTTCTGTTCACCCCATTTGAAGATACGGGGGCGATGGCCCTCCATCATTTTGAGCGCGAGCTGATAGATCATGCTGGAGGCGTGTCCCTTGTAACATTCCCTGGGGCCGAAGACGTTGAAGAATCGCAGTCCAACCACCTTGATCTTGTTATGATAGGAAGGGGCAAGTTGGTCCATGACCCATTTGGAGTAGCCGTAAATATTGTTGGGATTTCCAGCGTCGGATTCCTTGATCGGCCGGTCGATCGAGCCGTAGGTCGCGGCGGAGGAAGCGTAGATCACGGCGGCTTTTTTTTCGACGGCGAGGTCGAGGACATTGCGGAAACCTTCAACATTGTCAAACATCATCTTTTGCTCATCAAGGATAGTCGTGTCCGTGATGGCGGCCATGTGGTAAATTACGTCGAGCTTTTTGTCCTTGGCCCAGCTCATCCAGGCTTTGTCTGAACAGTCGTAGGCGAGGAGGTCGCCCTTAAAACCGAGGAGGTTCTTGAAACAGGAACTGCGGAAGTCTTCCAGGACCGCGATGCGGGCATCAGGAAAGCGGGCTTGGAGTTCAAGAGCTATGTTCGAGCCGATAAAACCAGAACCGCCTGTCACGAGGATGTTCTTCATAGGTGCGCTATCATAGCCAAAATTCACGAAAGTTCAAATCTTTAATGCCGACAATAGAAGTGGGTATCCGATGATGAAAAAGCCAAAAACCTCCTTAGTCTTTTTGCTTGTCCTTGGCGTGCTTTTCATGCCCTCCTTTGGCTATGCCGAAGTAGGGCAGGATATTTCTTACGCCGCGCGCGGAGCCTCCAAGCTTGTGGGGAGTGTGTTCGCTATTCCGAAAGCCATGCTTCAGGATTCCGGCCGAGTGATGTTCCCCTTCGGGCTCATAACCGGAGCGATTCGTGGGACTGTCCAGACTGTAACAGGGGTGGTTGGCGGGGTGGTGGATGTCGCCCGCGGCGGTGCTCCCTATGCTAAATACGCGGCTCTAGCGCTTTAATTCCCCTTCTAATACTGCGGTACTATTAGTTTTATTATAGATTCGCAGTGTTGTACCGTTAACCTCTAAAATTAAATGGAGAACGGTACTAAGATCTTCGGATCTCTACCCAAACGTTTTTCGCATTCCGGACCGCATTTGGTTTTGAAATGCGCAGAGTGATGTTTTTTAATTTGAATTCCCGGAGCAATGCCTGGGCAAGGCGTTCTGCGAGGGTTTCTATAAGGTGGAAGCGACTTTTTGAAACGAATTTCGAGACGCTCTCGGCAATCCTCTGATAATTCAAGGCATCCCTTAGGTCGTCCCGCTTTGCGGCCCTTCTGATAGGAGCAGGGAATTCAAGGTCGACCACGATCTCCTGCTTTTTTTTGCGTTCTTGGGGCAGCGTTCCGATGACGCAGGAAATTTTCAGCCCTTGAATAAAGATTTTGTCAGCCATGGGATAGTTTAACGTTTCGCGCGCACCTTTTCAACTGGCGCGGTTGAAAACAGCGCTCGACGGGGCGGGGACAACTCCTTAAACTATCGCATCATGTTGACTCCAATGGCCGTATCCA
>CAZPCF010000104.1:0-6797 GCA_964585045.1 uncultured bacterium | reverse complement strand
GGCTTGTTCTTCAGATGCCAGCAGATACCCGACATTATCCCCTGCGATCCAAAGCTTGAGAAAATTCTCTTTGCTGATCGTGACCGATTCGCCATCCACGCCTCTTCCGGTTTCCCGGTAGGTTACTTTTGTATCGGTCACTCGTTCGATTACGACAAAATGCTCCTCACCGATGTGGGCAATAGCACGAGGCTCGAGACTCGCACCTTGGGATCCGAAAAGGTCTTGAAGGTCGTCGTAGGTGAATTTCACAGAAGCAAAGTCCTTACCGTGGATCATGGCCGCACGATCGAGAGCGAACATTGAGATCAGAAGGTCACCTTCGGAAAATTTATTGATCGTCCCGGTCAGGATGTCGATCAGGACCGTTTCCTTGCCAAGAATTTCTTGGGAAACATTAACGCCTTTGGAAGCAAGCATCTCTTTTAACGAAAGGAAAGCCGATTGGCCGAAATGGAGATCGCAGCTTTCAAGCCATGCGAGAATATTAGAGACATCCTCAGTGTTTAAGGCCACGACTTCGGAGGAATTCAGCTGCAAGTTTTGCAGCATTTGCGCACGAGATACCGGAGAGACCACAAGATACCTTTCCAAAAAGGTGCGGATTCCCTGGATGATGGCCGCCTTTTCACTTTCCCGGGCTGCCTTCTCGGAAGAACCCTGAAGCTCGGTCCGGAGTGTCTTAGTATCAAGCTGACCGCTCACTTTGGAACGCTCCACCCATTGATTGATCTCTGGCGTGGAGGCATCTCGGCCGAGGATACGCCGGTAGAGATCCGCGATGATCGGTTCCATTTCCTGGCGCAGGATATCAAACAGGAAGCTTTGCCTTTGTTGTTCAAGCTCCGCCATTTTTTCGGCCGTGGCCTGTTCGATCTCGAGTTTTTTGATCGCCATCGCCCCGGGGATATTCGCAAGCTGTATTTCAGCCGTCTGCAACAGTTCCGCGCGTTGGCTTGCGAGTTGATTGATGGAATCCTGAACCCCCGGGACTTCCACGGTATATTCCTTGCAGGACTTCCAGAACAGGAATTTTGTACACTGTTTAACGTTCCTATACCGCTGAGACTCAAGACTCGAGATCTGGCTATTGATCTTCGCGATACCGGCGTCCACGTTTTCCTTGATCTGAAGCCGCACCACTTCATCCTGCCACGCAAGCCGGTAAAGCGCGTCGAATTTTGCCTGTTCGATCTGCTCTGACGCTTTCTGAACCTCAGCTTCGAAATCTCGCCGAGCTTTAACAAGGGTGATCTTTTTAAGCGTCATTTCTTCAGAAGTCTTGCACCCAGCGGAGGAACCCGCGCCGGAACCGTCGTCGGACAGGCACTCATACTCGTGAACGGTCAAGAGCGTCCCGGACCCACCAAAGGTCTCACGGACTTTGCCAAGTTCGTAAAAAGAGCTGATGCCGTCGAGCCGTTGCGTGTAGACGATACTATTCTGCTCGTTATAGACCGTGATCCGTTGCAGGTCCTTCGTAAGTTTAAGCGGCTGATAGGCTTTCAGGAAATCGCTGTAGGCCTGCGAAATTTCGGGCGCAATCCCAAATAGCAAAAGCGCACTTTGAAAAACGGGCTGCGTTCCGGTTGTCACTTCATGGTTTACGAAAGTCTCCGTGATCGTCGAGAAAATATCCGCCCCCGTCTTTTCGATGCCCTCTCCCTTATTCAGACGCTCATTGCCGAAAAAAGTCCATTTGTTGTTCGCTGCCGCCACCTGCCGGATCCCTCCGGCACCAAGTCCTTCGAAAAGAGCGAGCATCTCTTCGTCAGCTTGCGAAAATGCAGGGTCCGATACCACGCATGTGACATAGTCGCCGATTTTGATCTCGGAAAGGAAATGTTTGAGGCCCGTCCGGTCCGCTTCGGAAGAAAAACTTCCCGAATAAACATCCCATTGGTTCGTGGCTTCCTTATAAGCCCCGACAAGGAACCCATCGCCGATATGAGAGGCGATCTCTTTTCCCGAATCGAGTAGTTTTTGGTCCGTACCGGCGCTGAGCTCACATTCTTTCGGGAATGGAACGCCGTTAAAAGTGATCTGCCGGCGTTCGATATCCGTGTAAGCGGCTACTTTTCCCTGGGCATCTTTTGTGTAGGTAAAAATATGGGTAATGCCCGTCTCAGTCTCTGCCTTGGTAAGTTCACCGGTCACATTGTAGGTAAAAGTATAGTCTCCGAGTTTGAACCGGAAACCAAGGTAAGCACCGTCATCTTCTTGCACGATCTCATGGGACGAAGCCTCCGGAAGCGCGCATTCAAAGATTTTCCCGCTTGTAAGCCGTCCGCGGACCGGGATGTAATTTTCGATCTCAAAGATCAACCCGTCCGCAAACTGGATCTTCCCGTTTTTGATCCTCTGATCTTCGTCAAAAACAAGGTCTACGGCCTGGGTCCCCGACGCAAAGTGCACTTCAGAACCTTGTGCAGCGTCAAAAACGATCCAGGAACCGTCCGGAGCCTGGTAGCCTTTAAGACTGACCGCCTTTAACCCAGTCACTGTGTAAAGGGCACCTTTATAGTCGTTCGGAACCACTTCGCCTTCCGAAAGAGGCTGGATGTAATCAAAATATTCGTAAAGAAATCCGTCTTTGGTAAGATGCTTGGTCAGTTTCCCCGTAGTGTCGTAGAACCAGGTCGTCCCGCGTTCGTCCGTGATCTGGGTCCCATCCCCTTCGTAGGTATATTGGGCGCTGTTCAAAACGCGGTCACGGTAGGCCATTTCAGCACCGATCAGTTCACCGTCGCGGTACACGTAACTCGTGACAATCCCGTTCTGATCTGTGGCGGTCAAAAGTTTTCCGTCCTTGAACCGGCGCTCTTCACCACTCATCGAATCTTTGAAAACCGTGACCTCTTTTCCGTCCGTGTCGAACTCGTAAAAAAGGTCATACTGGCGTCCGTCCGGCTGCGTGATGCGTCGAAGCGCCCCGTAACTGTAATCCGTTGATGAAGTCCCGCTTCCTTCGGAGGAGGGTCCGCGGATCGTTCCTTGAGCGGCGTTCGTGGACGGTGCGTACTCATTGATGGTGCCATTCGGAAGGATCACCCGACTGACATTGGTACCGTTCAATTCGATCTCCGTACCATCCATCCGGTTAAAGCTGACCAGCTGATTGATTTGGGTGTAGCTATCTGCGTAGAGAAGGCGGCTTGGCACATCCAGATAAGGAATGAGCTTGTCGTAAACAACAGGCTGTTTTGAAGCGATCGCCGCGCCCACGTTCGTCAGATCATCTGATTCGATCTTAAGGTTCCGGAGTTGTGCGGATGAGATCCCAAGTTGGTCCTCCCAGATCGGGTGTTCGAGTATTTTCAAAGTCATGTAGGAAAGATCTTCAATGTAAACCATCCCCATTTTCCCGACACCGCCCGCTTCGCGCTGCACCTCTAAGGTGATCTCTCCCTCATTCCCCGTTTTCCCGGCAAGTGGGAACCAGAAAGTTTGGTAATCCTGGTTCGCATTATCGACTTCAAATGCATAAAGGACGTTGTAGGTAGGCGCCTTGAGGTTTAATGAGAAGTCCTGGTTCCATGTCATGGACGGATCTTGCTTTAACGTCAGGCTGACAAAACCGTAATTGGAAATGTTGACAGGTTTTGAAACGTGATTCACACACATACCAAGGATCTTGGAGGTTAAGCTCTGATAGCGAAACTGGTACAGGGCCTGGGAATCGTACCCGTAGTTCCCCATTGAACCCTGTGTAAGCTCGCCGGAGGGAAGCGCTCCGACACTAAAGGCGCCGACGCTCGCAATAGAAAAAAGGCTCAACGTCTGGGAAATAAGTTGGGCGCGTTCAGCCGCACGTTCCGGTCTTTGGATGTAATCAAAGATGGCCATGTTCCGGTTTTGTCCATTTTCGATAAAAGTCGCGTCCGCCCCCACGATCCGCCCGGCCGCATCGTAATGATACGTCAGGTCGGTCTTTCCGTTCTGAACGGTCTCAATGCCGGTGATGGTCGAATCGCGATAATACAATTTTGTTCCGCCACCGACATCCACGCTCTGCCCTAGCTGTTCGTCGATATCAAAAGTCCTTCCGTCATTCAAAACAACATGGGCCCGAAGCAGGCTTCCGTCATCCCCGAAGATCAGATCCGTCAAAGTACCGTTGGGTGTGCGGATCGATGTCACATTGCCATCCTCGTAATCCAGGAAGAAACCGTCCTGAACCAGGGTTTGCAGATTTCCGTCAGCTCCAAAGATCCGCTTGCGGTCATTGTCCTGGATATTGAAGGAGTGAACTGTCCCTTTCAGGTCCTGATCGTAATAGAACCGGCCCGTCTCAAGTTTCCCGCGCGCAAGATCGACCACAAAACTTGCGACCCCTTTTTCATAAAGCACCGTACGGCCGTTCCTGAAGACCCACTTCACAAGCTGGCCGTTCTGGAAATACTGGATCCCCCCATCTGCCCGTTTTAAAGTACCGTTGATCAGTTTTCCGGTTGTATCGATCGTGAAATTCTCAAGCGTTTCCTCCACGGTCTTTAGCCCGCCGCCATAAGCGCCGGTGGCGATTTTGGCCTGGATAAGCGTTTTGATCTCGGATTGGGTTTTGCCGAGCATGGTCGCCCAATCCAGGTCATTGGAGGTCCGGATCTTGAAACCCGAAAGAGGGCCGATGAAAAGATCTCCCGCTACCGCCGCACCGTCCGTGGATTGGATCACAGTCGCGATCTGCCCGAGCTTCCCTTCAAGGGGTTTCGGCACTGGGATCGTGATGTACTGCCAGCCATGTTCGAGAGGTTCCGTGACAAAAATATTCCCGGTCCCATTGAATTCAAATTTCAACCGGACCCGTTCCGGCGTCTCCTCCCCCAAGCGAACCGGCACTGAAAGAAAATCGTACTGACTCATATCCAATTGGTCTATGCCGCTATAATTATTCCAAAGTCCGACGGGTTTTGCTGGGTACCGGAAATCAAAGGTCACGTGCTGGGTCTCCCCGATCTCCGGATCGCGTGTCAAAAGCAACGATGCGTAACCGTTGTACTGGGTATAGAAGGCACCGTTTGAGGAGGATCGATCGTAGAGGTCGAACTCAAACCCTCCCAGGACCGAACGGCCGATCGAAGCCCGGTCCGGAAGCAGAAGGTACTCCTGCAACCCCATCCGCCGGACATTGTTTTCTTCCCCGAATTCGATCTCCGTATGATGAAAATTCCCATCCGCGGTCAGATAATTAAAGATCCGGCCTTCACCGAATTCTGGATCAAAGATGGTTGGCACAAATGCCGCTTTTTTTGTAAGTCCGGCAGTGACCCCGTCCGGCGTTGCCGAAACGCCTTGATAAAGCACCTGAACCGATCCGCCAAAATCCGGAGGCTGAAGGACGGCAGCATCCGTCGGTTCTAGGTCCAGTTTTACAGAACGGTAGAGCGCATCGAACGCCGAATCGATCCTCTGGCTTTCAAGATAATTGGAAAAATAATTCTGGCTGGTCTTCAGGAGCGAAAGAATGAAGGAGGCCTGGTCCACGCCGAAATATTGGGTTGAATAGACCGGTTCCTGGGTCGTGACCGTCTGTTGGGTGACGGGATCCGTCCACGTTACGGTCTGCATTTTCACCGCATCCACAAACCCCTGCTCTGTCCGGATACCGGGGAATTCTTGGTCGAGATTTTTCAGGAACTGAAGCGTGTAGTGCGGTGCCAAGGTAAAAGCGGACGCAGTTCCGTAAATAGACCCGATGTCCGTGCGAAGCGTATCATCCGTTTCGGCCGCTCCCGGAAGTCCGATCTTTCCGAGATAACCATAGCCGGGATCATCACCCGCAGAAAGCAGCCCCGGGACATTGTAGGCCTCAACAAAACCAGCTTGTGCAGAAAGAAAATTCCTCAGGGCTGCTTCAAAATCCGGGTACTTTGTCTCATCCACGTGAATGAGAGGCCAGAACATCTGCAAAGCATTCCCGTCGAACGGAGCCGCAAGCTCCAGAACGCTTCCGTTAATATCCTCGAACCGGCGGAGAGTCACATCCAGATTGTAAAACGCGGCCTGATACTGCGGGTATCTCGCGGCGAGCCATGCCATGCCGGGACGAAACTCGTTGAAGACGCGATCCATATAGGAGCCGTATGTGAAGTAACCGCTGGTGCTTGACGTGAACTTGTAAACTTGATGGAAAGCTTTGGCATTTGCATCATAGAAGGCGGCGTATCCGGGTTCTTGCGCGGTCAAGATCTGACTGGCTCGTGTTACAACATCTTGCCGGTAAACGTCCAGTTGGGAGTTCAGGCTGAGATTTTCCAACGCTCCCTTGACCGTTGCAAGGCTAACGGCTAGATTCAGCACATCCCCGAAGCCCACTTCGTTAAAAGCCCGTTCGTAACTGATGATTTCGCGTGTTTCACCCGTGGGTTCTCCTGTATCATCCAAGAGAACTTTGTTTTTTTTGATAATGTTAAAAAAAGCCACGAGTCCGTTCCATCCCGCTTGGGCTTGAACCTGCTGGTAAGTGGTAAGTAACGCCTGAAGTTTCTGGAAAGCTTGCTCCCGGGACATTTTGGATGTTTGGTAATCACCGGAAGCGATCGCCGAAAGGATTTCCGCCCAGAACCCAATGAGTGTCACCTGACTGTAATTCGCCGGCTGATGGCTCGGCCCGGCGTAATTATCCACCGGTAATCCCGTATCCGGATCGAGCCCGACCCCGCTTATAAAATACTCCAGCTGCTTTTCGATCAGCTCGTCCCGATAGGCTGCTTCAGACGCTGTAAGCGGTTCGGCCGGCACCTGCGGATGGGTCGCAACAACAGGTTGTTCTTCGGAGAATTCGACGAATTGCCCGT
>CAZPCF010000103.1:0-6848 GCA_964585045.1 uncultured bacterium | reverse complement strand
AACTGAACTACCGGCCCACGATAAATTCAAAAGAGCTTCGCCATCATTCAACCCAACTGTCCGCCTTCGGCTTTGCCAAAGGACGGATCCGTCCTCGCCACAAGCGAGGCGGAAACTACCGGCCCATGAAAAGAATGCAAAGAACGGAGGTTTTGCCTGACCCCGGATGAAACAAGAAGCGGTATTCTACTTAAGATGGCGGGGATTTACAAGAAAAGGGTTCCCGAATTTAAAAGAGAGTCTCGGGTTTAAGGGGCAATTCATTTTGTTGCCCGGGCACCACGGAAAAAAGAACATCCCAAGCCCCACAACCTAGTCTTGTCACGGCCCGAAACGTACCGTCAAAAAAACCGGCGGTATCACGGAAAAAGCGGGGATCCCCATTATCTTCTCTGTCATGCTTGGCGATCGTTGCGGGGATCTCCCAGGGAAAACTGACCAAATTCTTCACCCCCCGGGTAAAGGTAATGCCCATTTGCTTCCAGTATCCGGGCGGATTGGCATGAGCGGCTCGAAAAGGCAGCAGCACCATTAAAGTAAAAATGAACACGACCCATCGAACTCGCATCAAACCCCTCCTCTTTTCATTCCGGAAGACGGCTCCGGAGAGCAAAGAATTTTAAAGTTTTCTACGCTCAAAGCCGATGCTTTTTATGCGCAACAAAGATTCCAAAACATTAACGAGAGGCATCGATGAAATCAGCTTATAACTGTCCCGCCTGTCAATGGTCCGGAAGTGAAGCCAGTTTCGTTACCAAGATCCTCTCGATCATGTACCGCCCCAAACACGACAACATCCAGGCTTTCAAGCAGATCAAATGCCCCAAGTGTCACAATCTCGTCACGATCATCTTCGAGACGCTTGACGGCACGATCGTCAAGTAGACGCTCTTCCCACACGTCCTTAACGCAAGTTCCCAAAATGCGCCAACTTGATACCGAGATGGTCGACGTACCTGCGTAGTTCCTTCAGACTGAAAAGCTGGTATTCTCTTTCACGCGGGATCGTAAGCGAACTGATGGCGCAAAGCTCATCGTCCACCCATCCCGGATGGCACATGATCTCACTTGTTCCTTCCGGAAGCGTGAAAAGCAAATGCCTCAATACTTCTTCCGTCCAGAACGTGTGCGGGTCTAAATTCCCATAGAAATGGTCCGTGGTCTTGAGGTGCCTGTGCGCGCTCCTAACCTCCGGTTCGGTCAAAAGCCGCGTCCAGCGAATAGGCAGACCGTGCTTTCCGGCGATCGCCGCAAGCGCTTCCAGGAACGGCCGGAAATCATGCATGTGATGATGAACATCCACGTGGGTCGGTAATCGCTTGAAAGCCTTTACGAATTTCTGGAGCTGGGCTTTGAACTCTTCGGTGATCTCGGAAACAGGCGGTAGTTTCTTCGCGGAATATTGGTCTTTTTTCTTGAAGCGTCCGTCTTTCTGAAGAAGCGATCCCACAAGTTCCGGCTTGGCCACGGGCTTCCCCAGCGTAACGTTCAAATGAAGCCCGATCCCGAGTTTTTTCCTGGACAAAAGTTCCCGGACCACGTCGGGCCCCACAGGAAGGTTGACCAAAAAGGTGGTGCTGGTCACGATCCCGTTCTCGTGGGCCTTCAAAATGGCTTCCGTGACCTGGGAGGTCAAATTGCAGTCATCCGCATTAATGATAAGCGTCTTCTGTTTCATTTTTTCCTTACCCTAGGGGATCACGATCACGACGGTCGCGATCGCATACTCCCGTTCGTGCGCGACCGACAGCTCGATCTGCGCTTGCGCCGGGATACGGAGCAGCTTGCGGCTCTCCGCATTCAGAATAATAAAAGGTTTTCCGGTAGCTTCGCGCCCGACCTCGATCCCCGAAAGCCGCTGGTCCTTTTTCGGACGGACCTTCAGGGCCTTCAAAACCGCCTCTTTAGCGGCAAAGCGGGCTGCGTAATGCTCAAATTTCATGCGCTTAGAGCTGCAGTAAGTTTGCTCCGCGGCGCTAAAAACGAGGTCCAGGAACGCCTGCCCGGACGACCGCTCAATTCTTTGTTCCATCCGCTCGACCTTGACCAGGTCGATACCCTGAAGGATCTTCACAATGGTCGCCCTAGGAAGATACGGTCGTGTGAAGGAACCAATAGGCCAATGCTAAGATGATCAGAACGGAAATAATGTAAAAATTGTTGAAACGCCAAAAATCCCACAACCGTTGCCCGAAGGAACCGGCAGCCTCGTTCTTTTTTTTCTTAAGCAGGACATCGTACTTGAGGCCGAGGACCTCTTCTTTCCGGAAGCGGATGTACACGCCGCCGATCTTGTAGGCGTGCAGGACCTCGTCCTGGATGAACTTTTCGATCACTTGTTGTTCAACCTCGAGAAAGTTCTTCACTTCGTCGAGGGTCAGCATGTTATTCATGATAGGTCAACCGCCTTAGGACAAAAAGAGATGCGCCGCTTTACGACCGGAACAGCACCGGGATCAAACCGTAAAATTCCAGCACCCCAGTGCTAGACCCGGGCCCGCTCCTGCTGGATCCACTGATCCACCTCGGCCTTGGTAAAGACCCAGTGACCATTGTCAAAACGCGCCGGGATCTTTTTGGAATTCGCCCACTCTTCGATAATGCGGGCTTCAACCTCTAGATATTGCGCTACGTCCTTCAGGGTCAGAAAAACATCTGATCCGTCCGGAGTGCTCACCCCCTGCATGTTCACAAGCCCCTGAAGGATCGCGCCTTCTCCGATGCTTAAACGCGGAGTCGTAAGGTTCCCTTTGAGAGTGGCCGTCCCGAGAATGGAAAGACTCCGGGTCGCGATCACATCCCCGGAAACTTTTCCGGCGATCACGATATTGTCGCCGTGGATATTCGCATTGACCTTGGCATTCTCACCGATCGTAAGATTGCCGCGCGTGTCGAGCTTGCCTTCAAAACTTCCGTTGATGCGCAGGTTCACGGGGTCCTTGAACGTGATCGTTCCTTGCATGCTTGCGTCAACGTCGAGGATCTTCTCCTGGGTTTCTTCTTTCTTTTTATTATTGGCCATGGTCGCTCTCCTTTGAAGATATTGTGGGGTAAAAAAACCATCTCATTATTATCGTTTTACGGGGCCTTGTCAATGAAAGTGACCGTCACGGCGCAAGGCGTACGCCTTACCGGCATTTTTCGATGTTGACTTCAGAACGCACCGGCAAAATCTCCCCCGCTCCGAGGCAAACATTCCGTTGATAAAGCACGGCAAATTGCCCCGGGGTCACAGCACGCTGGGGTTTGTCGAAAACAATCCTCGCTCTGCTCCCGGAAAGAGGGTAGAGCCTGCCGGGTGCCGCCGCCTGACGGTACCGGATCTTCGCCTGGATACGCATAGATCGCTTGGGCACTCCACCGATAAAATTACAGGGAGAAAGGAACACTTCCCGGCTCAGGAGATTTTTCTCATCGCGGGTCACCTTGAGAACATTGTTCCTGACGTCGGATCCCGTCACAAAAAAAGGCCCGCCGGAAAACCCAAGCCCTTTGCGCTGGCCCACGGTGTAGAAATGAAGCCCTTGATGCCTGCCGATCGCATCCCCCGCGTCATCCAGGACCTCCCCTTCGTTCCTCCCGATCTCCTTGACGAGGAACGGCTCCATCGCATTTCCGGAAACGAAACAAAAATCCTGGCTCTGTTTGCGTTTGAGAAAGATCTCAAAGCCGTGGTCCCCGGCCATCCGGTAGATCTCCTTCTTTGTATATTCCCCCAGCGGAAGTACGATGTGATGAAGCTGGTCTTGCGAAAGAAAGCTCAGAGAATAGGTCTGATCCTTCTCCGCATCCCGGCTCGTGAGAAGTTCGAACTTCCGGGTCTTTGGATCCTTACGAACCCGTGCATAATGCCCGGTCGCCACATGATCGATGCCGTGCCGTTTGGCCCATTCCAGGAGCTTCTTGAATTTGAGATGCCGGTTGCACATCACGCAGGGGTTGGGGGTCCTGTGATCGCGCAAACGGCCGAGAAAATAATCGATGATCTCTTTTTTGAAATCGTGTGACACGTCAAAAACATGATACGGGACACCGAGTTTTTTACAAACACTCTCCGCAATCTGGAAGGACTCCGTGCTGCAGCAGACATTCTCGCGCAGGCAATTCGCCTCATCGTTCCAGACGGGATATTTGAGCGAAACGCCGACCGGATTCCAGCCTTTTTCTTTCAGGAGCACGAGTGCCATGGAGGAATCCACACCCCCCGACATCCCGACCACAATGGATTTGCGCTTTGTTTTCTTCATCACGGAAAATTCAGGGTCTTCCGAAGGAGTGATAAAAGCCGGAAAGCCGGAGACTGAAAGCGAGATCGGAACCGGAAGAAGCGGAGATCTTAATGCGCCGCAGCAAGTAGGGATTCCCTAGGAATTTGTGATCATGCACGTGGCTCGCAGCACAACCGTACGCGTACCCCGCGCCACGGGCCATTTCAATGATCTGTTCATTAAAGGAACCGCACGGGTAAGAGATCGCCCTTATTTCGCGGCCAAGCTTTTCCTCCAGGATTTTTTTAGAAGCCACCAGAGAGGTCCAGGCCTCTTTCTCGGGAATATCTGAAAGCGGTTTGTGTTCGAGCGCGTGGCTTCCGATCTCGATCCCTGGCACTGCGGCCATTTCACGAAGCATCTCCCAGGTCATGAAACCGTCTTTGCCCATATCTTCCGTCGTCACAAAAAAAGAGGCCGCGAACCCGAATTCTTTGAGAATAGGAAAAGCATCCCGGTAATTGTCCAGAGAACCATCGTCAAATGTGATCGCGGTTTTGCGTTCCCAAAAGCCTCCCTTCCATTCCTCTTTTGCGCATGCCTCAAGTCCGATCACCTGAAATCGATTTCGTTTGATCCAAAGCATCTGCTTCCGGAAAAGCCCGGGGCTGATCGCAAGCTTACCCGGAAACCGCTTCGGGTCCAGGCTGTGATAAGCAAGGATCGGAATGAATTTCGTCATAATCCTCTTTATAAAGTGAACGGTTGATTATGGCTGCCCAAGTCATCATTAATGAATATAAAAAAAGACTTGGACGTCATGCTGTTTCCTTCAGAATTTTTTCATAGACCTTTTGGATACGCTCGTACATCTTAAAAGAAGTGTATTCGAGCGCCGCCTGGCGGGCCGCCCTTCCCATATCGAAACGTAATGGTGCGTCCTTTGCGTAACGGAGAAAACAGGATGCGAGATCCGGGATATTTTCCCTCTCAAAAAGCAGGCCGTATTTCCCATGCCCTAAAAGATCCACAATGCCCCCGGAGATCGATCCGGCCACGGGTAACCCCACGGCCATGGCCTCCAGCACGGCGAGCCCAAAAGCTTCCGGCCAGAGATACGGCGCGGCGAAAATATCCCCGGCACGCAACGGTTTTTCGATCTCGGGCTCATTCCCGAGAAAAAGAACATCTTTTTCAAGATGCAATTCCGCAATGCGGTCCTTCAAGCCTTGTGTGTAAACCGGTTCCCCCGTACCCGACACGAGCAATTTTAATTCCGGAGCCTCTTTACGGGCCATCGCGAAAGCCTCGATCAGAATGTGAACACCTTTGACGGGGATCAATCTGGAAAGCGACAGGATCACAAGATCCTCTTTCCGGTATCCATAACTTTTCCGGACCTTATCGCGATCAACGCTGTCGAACCTCGCGCGCAATTTCCCCACATCGATCCCGTTCGATACCACGGTAATGGAAGGTAATTCCTTTTCCTTGAAGATCGTTCGCAACCCCTCTTCCATAACTTTGGAGATGGCTATGATCTCTTTTCCCCAACACGGAAAAAGGCGGCGCCCCAAACGACGTTTGTAAAACATATGCGCCGTCGAGACGTAGGGGATCTTTACAAAAAAAGCCGCCCCCGCGGCAAGCACCTGGGTTACGCGGGTATGCGTGTGAATGATATCGATGGACTGGGTCTTTAAAATACGGATGAGTTTGGGCAACGCCAGCCAAAGTCTCGGAGAAAGCTCGCTTTTACAGCGGGGCACGTCATCCAGGACCGTGATCCCCATGGCTTTCAGGTCCTCGGAACAGATGCCGCGGGCACCCCAGACAAAGACATCCTGCCCGGCCTTGACCTGCTCCCCCGCCAAGATCCGTATATAAGTGGTGATACCACCCGTATTTAAATGGTTTGTAAGGTGCAGGATCTTCAAAACTTTCCTCTCAACGTTGTTCGATACGGCGAGGCATTATAGTCCCAATTCCTCTCAATTTCCACGAAGTGGAAATTGGGGCAATCCATGTCGCCATTAATGAAAAAAGTGAAAGACAAGGATAGTCCCAATCCTTATCAATTTCACCAGTCAGGATAGTCCAAAAACTTAAAAAAAAAGGGGCTCTTCTTAGAGCCCCTCTAAAAAAACGGATAGGTGTTAAAACCAGGACGTGCGATCCGGACAACGGAAAACTTCTATGACAAAGGCGGCTCGATCTGAATCTTGGTGACATCCCCGCCTTTTTCCTGAAAAGCCTGCGCATAGATCCGGTACCGATCAAAAAGCGCTTCGGCCTCACGACCAATCTCCGCGATACGACGCGTCATGGACTTATTGCTAAAAATCTTATCCACAGGCATTCTCTGTATCTGGTCCTGGATCTTCTCGATCTCGGCCTTTTGCGCACGGATCGCCGTCGCATAATCAGAGGCGTGGATCTCAAGTTCCGCAAGAGGCATGGACACCACTTCCTTCCGGATCTTTTCGATCGACCTTTTCGGATCCGCCTTTTTCGCGCAACCTATGAAAGGAATAAGCACCAAGGCCAAAAGGAATATGGGGATAACCCGAAATTTCATAGGACTGCCTCCTTGAATTAAAAAATTGGCGTCCCCAAGGGGATTTGAACCCCTGTTACCAG
>CAZPCF010000102.1:0-6880 GCA_964585045.1 uncultured bacterium | reverse complement strand
CGGCCAAGTCGATAGTGGCAGGAGAGACTACTTGAGATGCAGCAGCATCGTTCAATAAAATTTGGCCTCCAGCATCGATTGTGAGCGTATCTGCCTGCGCAACTGTACCGATCGTGTAGGCAACGGCGCCCAGATCAAACTGGATAGTGTCAATGGTGACATTGCCGTTCAGATCGATCGTGGTTCCGCCGGCACTCACCGCATCGAATGTTGCCGTATCACCCGTGCCAGGCACTGCTCCGCCTCCAACCCAGTTCCCCACAGTATCCCAATTATCGTCGACGCCGCTTCCCTGCCAGCTTGCGCTGACCGCAAACGCGGGGGTGGTGGGCAAGAAAACAAGGGAAAGGATCGCAACGATGGAAAGGAACTTTTTCATGGAGGGAACTCCTTTTGGTTTTGTATTGGAAAGGCTTGAAAGTTTTTTCAAGATCGGCTTAACCTCAACTCCTTATCTTATCCTTATCTTATATACAGGACCTGCCGCGCCTCATTGGCACGATGGCTAGGAATATGAACCTATAAAACCTATAACACTATCGGGCTTAAGTAGATACGGCCCGAAACCGCATAATCTTAATGGGCGAATTCTATACTGGGGATATAGCAACATGCAACTTTTTTTATCATGCAGCCTTGGGATCTCCAAGATCAGCTTTTTCTTCCGCGGCGCGGGCGATCTTCCGGAGCATTCCGACGAAAACATAGGCGTGCAACGGCAGGAGCAGATACCAGTAAAGAAGCCCGAAAAGCCCTTTGGGAATGAATCGCGCGGCCTGATAAGGCGTACAGGACCCGGGATCCTCAGGGTTCTCTTCGATCTGGAATTCCAAGGTTGCACGGCCCGGCAATTTCATCTCCGCGATCAGGAACAAATGGCTTCCCTCTGTGACATGGCCCACACGCCAAAAATCCAGCGCGTCCCCGGAACGGATCTCTTGGACGCTTCTCCGGCCGCGCCTTAATCCGACACCCCCCACCAGCCGGTCCAGAAAACCCCGGAACTTCCAAAGCCGGTCCGCGTGATACCAGCCGGTCGTTCCGCCGATCACCTTGATCGTATGCCAAACTTTCTTTGAAGGCACCCGGACCTTTACGCTTCGTTTATCTTCGAAGACTGTCCCCCCCGCCCATTGGGGATCCCCCGGGTACAGCATCTCCACCGGCGGAATTTTTCCCGCATCACTCCAGTGGGTCTTTACCATATCCTCTTCAAGCCGTTGAAGCGCAAGCCGCATCGCCGTACGGCAATCCAAAAGTTCTTGCGGCAGTATCTCCCGTATCCGAAGATCCTGGCAGATGACAGGATTGCGGAGCCCTTCAGCTAATGCGCGCGCCATCGAGGCGGGAACCGGTGTCACAAAATGGATCCAGTAGGCGCTGAGACGGGTCGTGAGGAATGGAACCGCGATGAACCGGCGCTTGGGAAGCCCGGCCTCTTCGGCATAGATCTCCATCAGCTGCCGGTAATTGACCACGTCCGGCCCGCCGATATCATAGGTCTGACCGGTCGTCGCCGGGCACTCCAGACAACCTGTCAGGTAATTCAAGACATTACGGATCGCGATCGGCTGACTCGGGGTCTCGAGCCACTTCGGGATCACCATCACAGGCAAACGATCCACCAGATAGCGGACGATCTCAAACGACGTGCTTCCGGAACCGATGATCATAGCCGCCCTGAGCACCGTCACCGGAATTTTCCCGGCCTTGAGCACCGCGCCCACTTCCGCGCGTGATCTCAGGTGGTGACTGAGGTCCGACCCCGCATCGCCGAGCCCGCCAAGATAGATGATTCTCTCAAGGCCCGCCTCTTCCGCAGCCCGGACCATGTTCGCCGCGGCCTTACGGTCCGCATCTTCAAAATTTTTAGGACGGGACAGCATGGAATGAACGAGATAATACGCAGCCGCACAGCCGGCCACGGCTTTCCTGAGAGGATCAGGATCCAGAAGATCAGCAGCTACGAGCTCCACATGGGGGAGCCTGGCCCAAGGGCGGCTTTTCAATTTTTCCAAAGAGCGGGCCACTGCGCGGACACGATAACCCCGCTCAAGCAGGAGCGGGATCAGCCGTCCCCCGACATAACCCGTCCCGCCTGTCACTAAAATGGTTTTTGATCTCACCCCGTTAGATCTCCTGTTTATTCTTATCTAAAAAAACTAACCCGCTGAAGAAACGTCCTTAGGGGACAGGCATTAAGTGACTGCCTGTCCCCTAAGAAAAACCACCGGGACGCTCCTCATTCCCAAAAAATCAAACGCCTAAACAATATTCACTTCGGGGGATAACTCGATCCCGAACTTTTCTTTGACGGACTGGCGAATGGCCTTTGCAAGCTCCAGGATCTCTTTCCCGGTCGCCCCACCGTAATTCACAAGTACGAGCGCCTGAGTTTTATGAGAACCCACGCGGCCGACTGTCTTCCCTTTCCAGCCACACTCTTCGACAAGCCAGCCTGCCGGGATTTTTATGCCCCCGTCTTGCTGCGAGTAGTGTGGCATCGTGGGATATTGGGAGGCAAGCGTTTTGAATTGAGAACTGGAAATCGAGGGATTCTTGAAAAAACTTCCGGCATTCCCAAGTTCCTTCGGGTCCGGAAGCTTGGCGCGCCGTATCCGGCAGACCGCATCGCTCACCGCTTTGAGGGAAAGATCTTGCACCTTCATTTCATCCAAAGTCCGGCGCAGATCCCCGTATTCGGTCCGGAAATGATAGTGTGCCTTGAGAGCAGAAACTTTCGTGAGCTTGAATGAGACCGAGGTGATGAGGAACTGCCCCTGGAATTGATGCTTAAAAACACTGTCCCGGTATCCAAAAGCGCAATCACCGGCACTGAACTTCACGGGGGCAAGCGAACGGATCTCAATCGCTTCTAATTCATGGAATGTGTCTTTGAGCTCAGCACCGTAGGCCCCAATATTCTGAATAGGCGCAGCACCCACAAGGCCCGGGATCAGCGAGAGATTCTCAAGCCCCCCGTAATTCTTTTCGATGCATCCCATGACCAGATCGTGCCAACCCTCCCCGGCTCCTGCTTTCACGATCGCCTCAGTTCCTGTTTCGCTCACGACCGCAACGCCGGGGATCGCATTCTTCACGACCCACCCGTCAAAATCCCCTGTGAACAGAATATTGCTCCCACCGCCAAGAACGAGCTTCTTTTCGCCGGAAAACCGCCTGTCGCCGGCAAGCTCCTTAAATTCCTCGACCGAACGGATCTCTGTGAAATATTTCGCCCGGGCTTCGATGCCAAACGTGTTGAGAGACCTGAGGGATTTATTTTTTTCGCTTGCCACGAGACGCGGCTTTCTTTTTGGGCTCGGGATCCGCTGCCGGGCCCCCCCACAATCCCCGCTTCTGCTCTTTTGCTTCATCCTGTAATTTGGAAAATAGCTCCTGATATTTTACGTTGGGGGGAATGATCCTCATTGGGGCGCAGCCCATTTTGATCAACGTGGCGTTCAAAAACACCCGCAGTTGTCTTTCCTCCGTTTCCGGACTGAGCTCCACATACCAGTCTTCGGGGATCTCCATATTGAGGTGGGGATCCAGATAAAAATAAACATACACCCATCGCCGGCCGGATTTTTCTTTTTCCTTTTCCTCGGCATCATACTCCAGCACGACCTTTTCCTTCTTGACCAGCTTGCGAAGGAATTTCGCCGCATCTTTCCCGGCTGCTATGAGCGTTTGCGCGTTCTTTCCCGTACTTTTGACATCGTCCTTGAGCTTGACGTTTTTGGAAGATGCCGGGACATCGATCCCGATCAGACGGACCTTCTCGCCATTGGCGAGCTGGAGGGTTTCGCCATCGATCACGCTGGTGACCGTAATAGGATCCGAGGCCTGGCAGGCCCCGAAAGTAAGCAAGGAACTGCCCAAGATGAGCAACCCCCAAAAAACAGCGGCTTTTATAAACATCCCACCCTATGCCTTTAACATCAGAACGTTGACATTGGTTTCATTTCAAACTATCGGAACCCGCGGCAAGAAGCCTAAAGAGCGGCATGAGAAAAAGGCGGCCACCCACAACGTCCATGACCCCGGTGGCGTTCAACACCCCCCGGTTCATTCAAGGCCTCTTGAATAATTCGTATCTTTGCTATTTTTTGAGCAATTTTAAGAAACAACCGGCCGCCAGTAAGCTGGTGCCGAGCAAAAGCACGGAAGACGCATGAAAACCAAAAACCGTAGGCTTTCCATAAAATCTACCGACCACCGAAAGAATGCAAATCAGAATCCCTAAGACACCTGCCAGGCTCCCTAATTTTCCCATTGGAATCCCCTTTTTTTGATATTACATTTTTCATTGTTTCTGTGTTGCAAGGTTACGACTTCGGGAAGAGGAACTGTACTGTGTACCGGATCGTCCAATCCGCTTGATACCTCGGCCGTTCCAAATTGTACAGGCCTTGAACGCTCATATTCACGGGCATTTTGCCGAAACGGAAGAGCTTGCCGAGGCCACCGCCGACGGGGATCGTCCATTTTTCGCCGCTCTTAGCCTCCCAATTCGCGGTCATGATCGGCGAGGTAAAGACGAACCAGCCCTTCGGCAGGTTGTAGTTAATAAAGGGTTGCAGGGTCATATTGTTCACATCTTCGCGGTTACGGTTCCCGGCGTAGGACCAGAGATTATTGACGAGTGCTCCGGCAAGCCACTTCCCTTTAGAATAAACAAAAACTCCGGTCGGCCCGATCGACCATTTTTCAGAGCCGAGCGTACGATCGGTCCCTGTCGGGAATTGGAACACAGGCCCCACTCCGATCATAAGATCTCCGAAGGGCGGCGGTGTGAAGAAGAAGGAGCTCGTGAGGTCCCCCAATCCCCCCGTATTTCGCGGCCACGGCTGGGCGATCACCGGAAGGATATTCCGGGTAATGAGCGTCCATTGATGGGGCAATCCTATCGGATAAACGGGTTGAATGTTACAAACATACTGCATCTTGCCGTGCGGGCCATATCCGAGATTGAAATTATTCTGGAACGGGACGCTGATCATATTCGCGATCGGATTTTGTGCGGCCTTAATGAGATCTTCGTTCTTTTGCTCCGTCGTCTTCTCGGTTTGACCTTCGACCAGCCCTTTAGCTAGTTCTTTAGCGGTTACGCCTTGTCCTATAGCAGCGCCGGCCGGTGCGGGCAATGCGGCAAAGATCGCGAGAACGCAAATCAAAGCGATCCGCTTTCGTTGACACATCTCGAAACCCCCTTTTGTCGCGCATCTTTAGGGGACAGGTATTGAGTGCCTGCCTGTCCCCTAAAGCTTATTGAAAGGTTAGAACACGTAGATCAAGTTCGCCGTCCCGAGGATGCCCTTGAAACGGTCGACGCCATAATATTCGTAGTAACATTTAGCCGTGAGGCTGAGCTTCTCCTTGATGACCCATCCTGTGAACTGACCGCCAATGGCGTGGATCTGATAAAAAACGTTCGTATTCCTCGCTGCCTTCCCTTTGTCGGGAGAGATCTGCCATTGGTCATAGCCGCACACGCCGACTTCGATGCGGCTGTTCATATAATGGCTCAGGGCATACTCAAGCGTCATGCTCTGCCCGGGCGCCAGGTCCTTGCTGTAGCTCTTGCTGTTCAGATCGTAGGTGCCGGTCGTGATCAGGGCCGTTTTATGGTACTTGTCGAAATACCAGGCCCCGAATACCTGGAACTGCTGGGTCCAGAACGACATGCCGACATTGGCGGCGCGCTTTTCGGAATACGACCCGGTCGGCGCCCAAAATCCGTAGTTCACGCCCACATCGTAGTGCTTGCCGCGCCAGTCGAGCATCAAGGGCTGGACCAGCATGTCGCCGAATCCGTAGTCGTCGCTTTTATATTTGACCGTCTCATCCTTGGATACCGTTTTGGAAAGGCTCCCGATCGAGACCGTGCCAGTCGCGTTGACCTTCAGCTTGGCCTTGATGCTCACGTACCCCAGGGACGGTGCGATAAGCATGGCGTAGTCCGCGCCGAGGAATTTCCACCCCGGCACCCAAAGAAGGAGGAGCTGCTCGGTGGTGAACATCATCGCCGTCTTGATGTCGGCGGACAGGTTCGCCGAAAGCGTCAACGGCACCTGTTGCCCATGGACGTCGAGGAATTTCGTCTCGCTTACGGATTCCGAGAAATGGGAGATCTTGCCGCCGTGGGCGTTCCTCAGGTCGTTGCTGCCGTAGATCGGGTTGTAATAAATGGTGTAGAACCCTTTGGGCGGCATGATGATGTCGCGCATGCCCAGAACGCCCGGATAATAATGACCGATCGTTCCGGCGTAGGCGCTCTGGATCACAAAAAACATCCCCAAAATAAAAAACGAGATCTTACGCCTCATCAATGTTCGCTTCCTTTCTTTCCTAAAAACTGAAACTTGTCTCAACGCCAAGGACCAGAGAATCACCGATATCCCTTTGCCCGTTCGGATTGATCACGTATTGGATATCGGGCGTGATGTAGGCCCATGGCCCCAACTGGAATCTGTGGTTGAGCTCCAGGACCATTTCATTGCCCTGATCTAAAAGGTCCGGGCTGAAATGGCCCAGAGCAAAACAGAAGGCTGTCGCGTCACGATTGCGGTTCGGCGGCAGGCCTTGATACACCAGACCGGCTACAAGTTCATACGTCTGGGCATTGATATTTTCCTGCGGAGCAAGGACGGCGGTGCCCCACACAGTAAGTCCCTTGGGCCGGTCCAAAGGTACGGAGGTCTGCTGATGATACGGTTGTTGGCGCCGCTCGGCAAACATGGCGCCCGAGCGCATATGGGCCGGTCCCTCATAGTCCGGCCACTCCCCTTTATAGATCATCTGGTCCGCAATGAGGTAAAAGCCGTAATTGCCGTGCCTCCGCTTGGACGGGTCGGAGAGATCTGTGAAACGGCTG